>JAUHZM010000207.1 GCA_030426005.1 Gammaproteobacteria bacterium | reverse complement strand
GGCATTCTCAATGTTTTCTTGTAGCAGTAAGCCCGCATCGGCGGCATCACCGTTTAATACGATGGTGTCCCGAACTTCCTCGGCGATTTGGTTCGCTCGCTCGGGGTTGTACTCAATCAGCTTGACGCTGTAGCCCTTGCGTTCAAGTTCAATCGCCAGATTTAAACCAATGTTACCGCCGCCAGCAATAAAAATACGTTTGGTTTTATCACTCACGCCACGCATCTCTTTCATGATTTTGTGGATATGGCCACGTGCGGCAACGAAGAATACTTCGTCTTTCTCCTGAATCACGGTTTCCGATTTTGGCGTGATGACTTCATGGTCGCGATAGATCGCCGCTACCCGGGTCTCGATGCCGGGCATATGCTTTTTCAATTCGCGTAAGGTGCAATTGATTAGTGCACCACCTTTAACGGCTTTGACGCCAACCAGTTGTACCAGACCGTCGGCAAAATCCAGTACTTGCAGTGCACCCGGAAATTCAATCAGGCGCGTGATGTGATCACAGACGATAACCTCTGGCGAAATAACCACATCGACTTTAAAGCCAGAATCCATCTTGAACAAACTCGGGTTGTTCAGATACTCCTTGGACCGTAATCGTGCAATTTTGGTTGGCGTTGAAAAGAACGCATCCGCGATCTGACAGGCGACCAAGTTGATTTCATCGTTGTTAGTGACAGCGAGTAGCAGTGTGGCGTCTTCTGCGCCGGCTGCCTTGAGCACCGATGGGTGTGCGGCATTACCTGCAACGGTGCGAATGTCCAAACGGTTTTGAAGCTGGTGTAAGGCGTGCGGTTCAATATCGACAATGGTGACGTCGTTTTCTTCACCGACCAGTACTTCGGCGATTGATCCACCGACTTGACTGGCTCCCAGAATTAAAATCTTCATAACGGTCTACTTTGCGTCGCGTGCGCTGATGTCGAGACTCTTGAGTTTTCGATATAAATGGGTCCGTTCCAGACCAACCTTCTTCGCCAGTGCGCTGACATTGCCGTCGACGGTGCCGAGGTGATAATTCAGGTAGGCTTTTTCAAATGCTTCTTTGGCTTTGCGCATATCGCCCTCAAAGTAATCCGGCAGACTTTGTGATTGTTTCTGCATACCGGTGTCGCCACCAAGCGCGTCAGTGACGTCACTCAGGGTGATGTTCTTTTCGGTATTCAGGATCAGTAGGCGTTGAATCACGTTTTGCAGTTGCCGTACGTTGCCTGGCCAATCGTAGTCGACCAAGGCTTGCATCGCGGCTTTATCGATCTCAGGTCGACTCAGTTGATTCTTGACAATCACGTCGTCAATAAACAAGTCGATCAACTCTGGCAAATCCTTACGGCGTTGGCGTAAGGAAGGTACCTGAATCGGGATCACGTTGAGCCGATAGTATAAATCTTCACTAAACGTGCCGTCGTTTACGGCGTTTTGTGGATTGCCACTGGTAGTCACGATCACACGCACGTCTAATTCGATATAATCGCTGCCACCCAAGCGCATAAACTGGCGTTCTTGCAGTGCGCTCAGGAGCTTATTCTGAGTTTCCATCGTCAGCCCCAACACCTCATTGATGAACAGGGTGCCACCTTTGGCTTCTTCGAAACGACCTAATACAACTTTGCCGTCGTTTTCGCTACCAAACAAGGCTTGCGCAACGCGATCACTCGGCATAGCGGCGAGGTTTAGTTCTACGAACTCAGCGTCGGCACGTGGACTGTTCTCATGAACTTTGCGTGCAACTAAGCGTTTTCCAACCCCGGATTCGCCGGTGATGAATACCCAGCTGTCCGTCGGACCGAGAAGCTGAACATGGCGCATCAACTCACGGCTGGCGTCACTATTGGAGATGATCGGGGAGTCGTAGTGCAGGCGTGATTTGAGTCGGCGATTCTCCTCACGTAGGGATGCATTCTCCAAGCCACGCTCAACGCTGAGCAGCAGTTTGCCGGTCGACAAAGGCTTTTCCAGAAAGTCATAAGCCCCGAGTTTAACGGCTTCGACCGCGTTCTCTACCGTACCGTGACCGGAAATCATGATCACTGGTGTGCTGCCGAGTAACTTGTTCTCAACCCAGTGTTTTAGTACTGAAATTCCGTCTTCTTTGGGCATCCAGATATCCAGCAAAACCAGATTGGGTTGAATGTCGCGAAACTGACTGCGAGCCTGATCGGCGTTCTCTGCGACACTGACGAGGTAGCCCTCATCTTGCAAGATGTCTTGCAAAATCTGGCGAATGTCAGGTTCATCGTCGACGACCAGAATGTGTGGTTTTGTGTCAGACATGCCGGCTTTGGTGCTAACCAATGATTGAGGGTTTATCGTTGTCGGGCCGCGAGTTTACGGCGTCGTTCGACTGTAATGTATTTTGATTGCGATTACCACGGTAGGTTTGCATCGCATTGATTGGCAAGCGCAAATGCATGGCGGCACCACCTAGGCTGCTGCGACGTGTCCAAACTGAGCCACTGTGTTCTTCGACGATGCGTTTCACAATCGCCAAACCAAGTCCGGAACCTTTCGCTTTGGAGCTGACGTATGGGTCGAACAGGGACTCTTGAATTTCTGGAGGAATACCAGAACCATTATCCTCGACAACCAGGTCAATGTAACGCCCGGTCACTTTGGCGGCGATCAGCGTGCGAATGCGTAACTTGCCGTGTTCGGTTTCCTGCAGGGCGTGGCTTGCATTGATGACCAGGTTATTCAATACCTGGCGCAATGCGGACGCATTAGCCTTAATTGTTGGCAGCTTATTATCCAGAGCGAGCTCTACCTCAATGTCCTGTAGCGACGAGGTATGTAATTCAATGACATCGCGAATGAGCTGGTTGACGTCCAACGGTGCCAGCTGCGCACGTACTGGCTGAGCATAGCTTGAAAAGGCATTCACCATTTCTTTCATCGACTCGACCTGTTGCACTATGGTTCGGGTGCTACGGTCAAGGGTTTCCTGCAGCTCACCGGAGACGTGGTTAGAAAGCTTCAGTTTGATCCGCTCAGCGGAGAGCTGAATAGGGGTCAGCGGGTTCTTAATCTCGTGCGCGAGTCGTCGCGCGACCTCGCCCCAGGCTGCGTCGCGCTGCGCCTGGATGAGATTGGTTACATCATCGAAAACGATGACGTGATTGTTCTCGTCTTCATGCTGTTCGTGCGTGGGATCATCCGGGTCTCGAATTTCGCGAAGCAGTGATCCGCGGACAATTAATATTTGTCGCCCGTGTTTCCCTAGCAGACTTATCTCATCCTGCCAGGAGCGTTGTCCAGACGCAATGCCGTTGCGAATGACCTCAAAGAACTGCTTGGTGTGGCTGGTGGTGTCGCATAATGTCTCTAAGTTGGCACCGAGCATCGCGCTGCGTTCGATACCCAGAATGTCTGCAGCCGCGCTGTTACAGATTTGCATTCGTTGCTCGCCATCCAGCGAAAATACTCCCGAGGAGAGATTGGTCAGTACCGCCTCTAGATACCCTTTTTGTTGCTCGGTTTCGGTTTGGCTGGCCAGTGCGGCTTGCTGAGCATCGCTGATTTTGCTGCTCATATTGTTGAAGGATTTGGTCAGGATGCCGAGTTCGTCAGACGTTGTCACCGGCAAATGTGAGCCATAGTCGCCTTCAGCGATCTTTTGTGTGCCCGCCGCCAGGTTTGATATCGGTGCCACCAGGCGGCGAGACAGATAAATTGCGGTGAGCATGGAGAACAGTAAGCTCGCGAGCGAAATTAGGCTGAGCGTTACAATCAGGCTAAATTTAAGCGGGCCGCGGGCGAACAGCATTTGGGCGTATTGGCTGTTGGCTTTTTCTACGCTCTCGGTCAGTGTGGCATAGCGTAACGGCAGAACTTTGATGGCCTGTAAGGCGAAGAAATCTCGCCCAAGTTCGTTGACGCGAATTGGTGCCACAACCCGAAATTGCAGTGTGGTTTCAGAGATGGGTTCCAATAAGGTATAGGTTTGGTTGAGCCGTAGCTCGGTAAATACTTGGTCGCCAGGTGTGTCGGGCAGAATATTGGCAGCGTCCGCGCTTGAGAACGCCACAATGCGGCCGTCGTCAGAATACAGTGATAACTCGCTGTAGCCTTCCAGTTCGCGAATATCGTCGAGGGTTCGGAGTAACTCACCGGCGGCGATTTTCTGGCGTAGGCTTTGCGCGTACTCTTCGACGTCGCGTGTTAGCTCTTCCTTGATCCCCTCCATGGCGGTTTTACTCAATAATAATGAGTCTTTGACTGTTTGCTCGATGCGAACATCAAACCAGCTATCAACACCTTTGTTTAGAAACTGAATTGAAAAATAATAAATCAGTGAAAAGGGGATGACCGTCAGTACCAGGAAAATCAGAACCAGTTTGGTGGTCAGTTTGGAACCAATTTCATTACGTCTAAATTGTCTATACAGTGCGTAACAGTTGGTGAAGAGGAAAAACACCAAGACCACAATCCCAATTCCCCCCAGCAATGTGATCCAGAATTGCAGGCGACCGGAACCTTCGTCGCTCAATGATTTGACAATCAGTAGGCACAGCGCGAACAGGATTAAGGTACAGACCGCGATGACCGGTCCAGGGGCGGAGATGCGTTTAATTATTGCGCGGATTGCCATTTTTCCCATCCGGTATTGATGTCCCAGGCCTTCGTCATGTAGGCGCTGAGTCGCATTGGGCCAGGTAAATCCATAATGCTAAGCCGAAGTCGCATATGGTAGCGCGTCTCGGATGCATTATAAAAATCAAAAAAGCCCAAGGCCTGCGAGGCTACGTATTCCATTGTGTCCTCGGTTGAGCTGAAAATTTTGGGTGGCTGCTCACTGCCATCGCTCACTAGATAACGATTCGAGAGAACGTGGTGTGTTATCTCATAGGTGTGACGATATGTTTTCCGCGGCCACCGAATGAAAAGTACCTGGGTCAGCGTTGCGTATTCACAAACGAAGGTCAGTGGTACACCGTTATTGAGCGCATTGGTAACCTCTTCGGAGAGGTTAATCGCCAATTCCCCGTCTGTATATTGAATCGATTTTGCGAAACCCGTGTGGCTCCAGAGCGCCAACGACAACAGGCAGAGAATCGTACCGAGTACCTTTGCCAGGATTCGGTAGGCGGATGACGTATGTCTGTTGGTGGTCAGCAATTCAGGTTCATCTCGCTTGGACTAGGGTCAGTCGGAGGTCTTCTCCAACAGACAATAATAAAACCCATCCATCGCATGCACACCCGGCAGGGTCTGAACGCCGTATTCCAGCTGCAATGCGTTCGGATGCGTTGTTGCGGGCAGCATAACACCCTTTTGACGACGCACAAACTGATCGATTTGTAAGTGATTTTCAGCGGGTAGCACAGAACAGGTCATGTACAGCAATCGACCGCCGGGCTTCAATTGCAGCCACAGTGCGTCGAGCAGTCTGGCTTGAATCTGGGTCAGTTGGTCGATGTCTGCCGGACGTCGGTGATGTTTGATGTCTGGATGGCGACGAATCACACCAAGACCACTGCATGGTGCGTCAATGAGTATTCGATCGTAGCCCGATGTTGGGACTTGGCATTGAGCGGGGTCACTGGCATCAGCCGCGGTCACGTTGGCGGTGAGTTGTAAACGATCCAAGGTGGCTTGTAGTTGCACGCAGCGTGAGGCTGAAATGTCGAGCGCATCGAGGTGCAGCTTGTTTGCAGTGCGCTCGAGCAAATGGGCGGTTTTTCCGCCCGGCGCGGCACAGGCATCCAGCACCAACATGCCGGGCGTTGG
>JAUHZM010000206.1 GCA_030426005.1 Gammaproteobacteria bacterium | reverse complement strand
TCTCGACTAACACTTTGCTAGCCGGAACATCCAACGACGAAATCACTTCAAGGCCCGACGTGGTCGAGTTTCGAATTAAGTGGAAGCCACCAGCACCAACGCGCTCACGATCCGTCAAACGGTTGCTGGCCACATCATAGGTACCGCCAACGGCCGCGTAAATCTGCTGAGGTTGATCGAAATAAAGAACCGGCTCGACATCGAGGGCAGAACGACCGCCCGGCAACGGAATGTGCTGCGATAAATACAATTTACTGTGCAGATACATATCCACGAAGCCCACGCCACGTTCTCCGAGCGCCACTATCGCCTGATTATTTTGCGCCGTTATTCCCTTGGCCAGATTGCTGCCCAAACTCAAGGTATTAATCAGGGTATGCGCCGTGATATCCAGATCATCCACTGAATACACAAAAAGCTTGGCATCGCCCGAATTCGAACCTGGGCGCACGCCGGTAACAAAAATCCGGTCATTGTTACGCTCGAAATACAGATCTACGCCAACCGCATAATAGCCGGACGGTAGTTGAATACGTGTCACCAACCGGTCATCCACACCGTCGTTGTCGTGATCAACCAACTCACGAAGCTGATCCGCATTCGTGACATCTTCAACATCGCCAATTAAGGTCGAAGAATTGATATTAAAGATCAGAACGCCGCCGGAACCCGCTGCAGCGACCGCGTAATCGCCGCCCGTATCCAGCACCAGGTCATAAAACCGATCTGACTCTGCGCCCGTAATATTGGTCTTAACCGGTTGCAAGAAGGTAAACGCATCTTCTAGGGTGACGGATTGGGTTGCGGTTGCGACACGGACGTCCGTGCTGCCTAACTGCCCCGGAATCGTGGTGAACTCAAGAGTCTTAGAATCCAACACTTTGATCAGATGATCGGGCACTTGAATGCCACCGATGTACACTGAGGTTTGATGCGCACCTGCCTGGAACCCTCTGCCATTGACGGTAACGCGCGTGCCCCCAACAACCGAACCCTCAGTGGGATTCAACGATTCAAGAACGAGCGGCTCAATATACTGAAATGCCCCCAGAAGATTAGTTTGCTGACCGTTCGCGTTTCGCACCAATAGGTTCGCTGGCCCGGCAAGACTGGCTGGCACACGCAGCTGAAACTGTTCCTGAGTCGATGGCAAAGTGGACGAATTAACAATGGCCGCTGCTTGACCTGACACTTCGAAGACAGGCGAATCAGCATTTTCGACCACGACCGTGATTTCACCACCTGCGATATCCACGGTAGCCGGTGTCACGGACACAATACGCGGTGGTTCGCCGACCGCAGACGCGGTTGAGAAGTGGATATCAAGATCAAACAACCCGGTCGCGCGCCGACCTCCGTCAGAGGGCTCGGCTTCCAAACGCACCACATAGCTCGAATCGGTTTCCAACGGTTGACTTGGCGTGACCTGCACTTGATTCGGTGAATTCGGGTCAATCGAAATGAGTATGTCTACTGCCTGCCCAGCACTGGTTCCCTCTGCTTTAATCAAGGACAGGTAGCGAGATAAATACTGCTGCGCGGTCTGTGTATCCGGAATCGTAAGACGTCGATTAAATCGGAAGGTCAAGGGTGCAGCCGGGTTTACCGATTGCTGACCCTGCGCTGGAGTGGACTCGACCAGATCAAGCACGTAGGTATCCACAAGCTTCAAAGTGGAACTGCTGCTTTCGTACACCGCTGTCGCCACAAACCCATCCGCAGAATAAGTATGCGCCCAACGGTCTAAGGAGTAGTCTTTATACTGAACATAAGTATAAAGCGCATCCATCAAAGCAACTGAATCCTGAATCGACACATCTGTCTCGCCACTCGCATCGAACAGATTCAAATAGAGCTGTGACGGTTCCTTTGGCTTTCCAGGGTTCAAATTCAGAGCGGTCAGAGACGTTGACCAACCGCCCAGCGCGACAGGTTGGCCTGGCAGATCAAACCCGTTGGCGTGGTACTGCTGTGCTTCGCGCACATTGGAAATATCACTGTCATCGAAGATTCCAACACCTTGTGCATAGAACGCAGTGGCTTGCATCGCTGGCAGTCCGAGCAGCTCAGTCGATTTGTCGGCCAAAGAGTAGTCAGTGACCTGTGGTGTACTCGGCTTACTGAGGTCAAAGATAGCCCGACGATATTCGACTGCATTCTTTGACCCAATTGGCGTCACTACTGACAAGTAATTGCCCTGTAGACTGATCGAACGCGCTTTCAATTGACGAGGAGCGCCGTTTGCCACAAATCGCGTCAAGGTGCGAAGTACGGTTGGTCGAAGCGGGTCTGCCAAACTGATTAATAACACACCGTCATCGCCCGCGTTCGCAATTAGGATGTTGCCCGCCACTAGCATCTGACTCGGTGGCTCGCTCACCGGTAACGGTACGCTGTATAAAATATCGCGATCTCTGGTGTCTTCACCATCTGTCGGAACCCGCGTTTCACGGTCGTAAACCAGCAGCCAGTTAGCGTCCTCGTAAGGCACCTCAATATGCGGAAAATGCATACCTTCTGCTGACACGTATAGGTGCTTCGCGCCCAGAGTTAAGCCAGCTGCATTTAGGCTTTGCGGCAAATCAAAATAACCCAAGTTAACTGCCGGAGATGCCGCTGCGAGATTTGATTCGTCATAGGTGATCAGCTCTAACCAGCTAGGCGAAATATAGTGCTGCAAAGCAGTCTGGTTTTCAGTGTTCGATGGCTTTGGCACTGGGTCGCCACGTAGCGGTGCACCACGGCCTAACACGTAGATAAGATTTAAGTCTGCATCATTGGCTAGTCCAACAATGCGACCCGCCGGTAATTTACTTGGGTCACGAACAATCAGAGAGCCTGTACCATTACTAATCGACGCCAATTCATCATTGATCTGCCTTACACTTAATGGCTGACTCAAATCGATACCTTCGGTTGCACCAAGTCCACCAAAGAACAGAGCTTGTGGCACGTATACGAAACGCCCTGTGTCGTCGCTCAACTCAATATCAACGTAACCACGGTAATTGTCACCAACGCTCGGCACAGTCCAGCGCATGCGTTGTGGCGACTCAACCACCAACGAGCTGTTATTAGACGCTGACTGGGTTTTGGCATCTACATGCTCGCGGCTGGTACCACTCGGGAAGGTTCGCAACTCAATGCTTTGACTGAAGCCGTACCCCACAATATCCACGACTTGATTTTCTTCTGCTTGACTGATGTCAACCACCGCAGGCGTAATAAACGATACTTGCAACTCATCAACGTAGGTAAATCCGCCGATCACGATATCCATCAACCCCGTGGCGCTAGCTACCTCAATCGCCGCTGGGCCTGCCACATTTGGCACTGTTACTGCGGTGATAATATCCATATCCTCAGCGCTAGCGGCTTGTTCGTACGATTCGATGACCAGATCAATGCCCCCTAAACGTACTTTCGGGTCTTCACCAAAGCCGACACCCTGAATTAGAATCCGGTCTCCTCCAAAAGTAGTGCCGGACGCTGGTGTAATTGACTGAATATCAGGCTGCATAACCGCGCCAGCAACCGAGGTATAAAAGCTAAAGCGGTAATCACGACTCAATGCATTTCCGGCCAATGGCTCGAGGCCGGCCTTGACCACCACGACATACTCAGTATCTGGGTAAAGCGGCTCATTGATTAGAACGCGTAAATCACGTGTACTGCTCGGGTCAGGGCCAATCAGATATTCGAAACTGATCGAGTCAGTCAGCTTGTCACCCAATGCGTAACCGCCTTCTTCAGTGGGCAGAACCGCACCGCGATACACGTCGATCACGTCACTGAGTATGCGGTCGGTTGCAATAGGGACAGACAGCTCAATATCAATCTGCGCAAGCGCCGTTGTCACATTGGTTTCGGCAGCAGTCGGCGAATGCTGCACGACCGTAAGCTCTGGAAACTCAATGCGATTTAACCCAGATTTACCACCTGCAGCGTGCACTGCGCCCCGTGCCACCACCATGTCGCGCACTGCGAAGTTTGTTTGATTCGCTTCAGGAATGATCACCGATGGTACGGTTGCATCAACCAGCGGCTCGCCGAGCGATTCGAGATCGATAATCTCAACGACTGACTGGCTCGGCTTATCTTCCTGATCGGAATACATCACCGACACATACGCTTTGTTGCCAACCACGGCCACATCATAAACACCATCACTCACCCAGTCTTGTCGCGCTGGTTGTAACTCCACAGTTCGCTGCATGACCAGATTATGCGGATCGGCAATATTAATGATGTTCAATTGTGACACCGTGCCGGTACCCGACATATCGGTGACAAACAAACGGTTACCGTCGATATGCAGGCGATTTGCGACGCCCAGTGTATCAATTACGTCGATGACCGGAAGATGAGGGTTGGCAATATCCACCACGACCACGCCCTCTTCCGAGGCGGCGATATACGCGTATTGCCCCTTTATCTTTACATCACGGGCATAACCGTTTGGCTTCACAAAACCAACGCGAACTGGATGAGCTATGTTAGAAACATCAAAGACCTGCACACCACCGTGTCCATTCGCGACTAACACTAAATCATCACGTCTATCCAAGCCATATGCCTGACTGAACGGTAAATCCACTCTTCCTTTTAGCAAATACGGTAAACCAAATTGCTCGTCGGCATTCTGGTTGGTAAAAATCAGCAGCTCACCACCCGTATTTTCATAGTGGAGATTTTCGTCACCGGCCGCGCCCATGATTTCATGCCTAAGAGCAGTCACAAATGGCGCCTTACTGTTCGATGTCAGTGACGGGTTCTGAACGCCCGATTTCGCTGCAAGCACAAAATTGGCGTCGGTATGAATATTGCCGATGGTACCTGCAAAAATCTCGCTGTTACCTGCCAGCAAGCTCGAGTGCAGCAGAATATTACCTTGATCCTGAACTTCATCTTCGATGTCCGCGAAGAAAATGCCGGTGCACTCGATACAATCTAGGCCGGGTAGCTCATCTGGAACATCGCCAAACAGCCCTTCGTAGTGCGCAGGGTCATGGGTTGCCCAAGCCCCAATCATAGCCCCTTCACGAGTCGGGCTTATATATTGATCCACCGCCGTATAGTGCACGCTTTGCATTACTTCATCGCGCGGTGGCAAATTCAGTTCAGGTGGCGTCAATGGCGCGAAAAAGCGACGTTCCGAAACAGGTGCAGCGACCTCGTGAAAGGTGGTGGCGTTCGCCGTATGATTTGGTGAGGTAACGCGCGTTCCAATGCGGACTCGTTCACGATCATAACCACCACGCTGCAATACCTCACCATCGGCCACCGTGTGCCAGTAGATAAAATAATAGTTATCCGGATCACTCAACGGCAGGTCTGGGCGACCTGCTGGGTTGTCATCTCTGGATAAATCGACCCAGGCGTCTGGATCATTCGGATAGCGTGCAATTTCAACCCAATCACCTTGCGAATTTTGCTGTTCCCTAACCCATTGCTGCGCGACTCGTCGCTCTGACTCCAAACCAATATCAAGTACCGATACAGCCGAAACAATTGGCATTGCATTACTGAAATTTAAAATGTCGTTATCAAACGGTGTCAGGACTGAAAGTTTGGGTGCAACAGTGTCATCAATATTACCGAGATTGATGACCGCAGATTGACCGGCCTGATTCCGTTGATCATACGCCACTGCCTGTAAGGTAAAACCATCCACACCGAGTGGCGGTTCGAGTGTAGTCGAATAATGACGTTCAGCACTGGCCGCACCGGTGTT
>JAUHZM010000205.1 GCA_030426005.1 Gammaproteobacteria bacterium | reverse complement strand
CTGCAGTTTGAAAATATTTTGATTCGTCCAAATCCACTAGAGAGCTCATGTCATGAATCATCGTTCCGTCGAACAACCACTTAGTTAGGTTTGACGTTCTACAAATATATGTACGGTTGAGTACCATGGCTGGAACATAAAGCTCAACAGTTTCACCATCTTGGTCGACACCGTCGATCTTTACAATTTCAGCATCTGCCAGACTCTTCGGAATTTTGAAATGATTTGGCGGAATGTAATATCGATAACGATCAATTTTCTCCCATGCCGTTAGAAAATGCCTCCCAGAGTCAGCACTGTTCTTGATGCGATAGTTTGCGCGACTGCCAAATTGAGTTGCTGTCAAACGACCTTTGTACCAAACGCTCCCAATATTTAAAATGGGTAGTTGGCCTAAGCCCAGCTTAATGATTCGATATTGAGAATTCTCACAGTCTGGAAAATTTGAAAAACTGTCTACTGTATTTCGCTCAAAGGGTTGGAGCAAAATGTTAACTTTTGCCTCTGTTTCAACCGTAGGGTCTCTTTCCAAATCTCCCAAAAACTTAACCGTCCAATGGTCGATCTTTGTCTGCTCAGAGAGCCTTTTTATTTTGGTCAGTACTATACTTTTTGGCATATGCAAAAAGTATATCAGTAGCGTTTATTGTTGTAGAGTAGTATTTATCAGTGTGCAGTACATTCGTTTAATGTTTTTGACACCACCACCCACCAACGCCGCGGCTGAGGCCGAATGGTGTGGCGCCCTGTATGGACGGCGTCGCCAATCAGCGAGCAAAAACTCGCCATTAGCGACGGATTGGATCGCTGCCGCTTGCAACGCTTCGTCTGGCTGCATCGCTGGCAACAAACCCGGCAACCGGCTTGCTAACATGCTCTTACCGGTGCCTGGTGGCCCAACAAACAACAGACTATGATTACCTGCCGCCGCAATCTCCAGCGCACGCTTAGCATGAGGCTGCCCGCGAACATCACTAACATCTAACTCGGTACTAACCAATGGTTCGTCTTGTCGTGCATTCAGCGCCGGATCGAGCTGTTGCTGGCCAACGAGATGTGCGCAAAGCGTTAACAAGTGCGCGGCAGGCAGGCTCTCAGTCTCTGCTGCAAGACTGGCTTCGGCAGCGTTCTCTTGCGGCAGAAACAGACGGTGACCGGCACGACCACACGCTAGCGCAGTGGGCAGCACACCTGGGACCTTGCGCAATCCGCCGTCGAGCGCCAATTCACCAATAAATTCGGCACCTTCGATTTTCGCTCCAGGTAGCTGCCCTGATGCAAGCAAGATTCCGAGCGCGATGGGTAAATCAAAGCGTCCACCCGACTTAGGCAAATCTGCGGGCGCTAAATTGACCGTAATTCGCTTAGCTGGAAACTCAAACCCACTATTCAGAATCGCGCCGCGTACACGGTCCTTGCTTTCCTTAACCGCCGTTTCTGGTAGTCCAACGGTGGAAAAACTCGGCAACCCATTTGCCAAATGAACTTCTACAGTGACGGCCACCGCATCAACCCCGACGACGGCGCGGGTACTCAACATAGCCAATGATTTAGTGCAGCCGGATTGCGGCACGCCAGACGAAACATGATTCATCATACTCTCCTTGTACTTATTAATCAGTCGCAAACATGGCTCTTCCTGAGCTGGTTATGAGCGTTCCTCAAACCCGCGCTTGCGCATCTATGGTATCGCATTCCAGTCAAAACTGGAATGCGCTGTAGACTTTGGCTACTTAGCGGCTTCCTCCGCCTGAATCTCGTTGGCTACTTCTCGAATGACGTTACGGAACCATTTATGCGCAATATTGTGATGCAAGAGCGGACTCCAGACCATATGCAGCTCAATTTTAGGAATCTCAAACGGGGCCGGCACGATAGCCAAATTATCGAAGTGGTCAACTAGGTGCGTCGAGCGGGTCGCGACGGTGGCAATCAAATCCTGCTGCTGCGTCAACTGGATCGCAGAAATATAATGGCGTGTATAAACCGCTATTTTTCGGCGCTTACCCAGGTTATCCAAGGCAATATCGACCCATCCCAGCTTTTGAATATCATCCGGATTCACACCAGTAGCGACCCCCATACCGGTTTTATTTACCCAAACGTGATTACCTTTGAGGTACTTATCGAAATCGAAATTCTTGCGTAGCGGATTGTCTTCACGCATCACGCAGGAAAAGTCGTCTTGCCAGAGCACTGATAAGTGCAAAGACTGAGGTAACTGATCAAATCGATTCATGACCAGGTCGACATTACCCAGCTCAATGTCCTGAAACGTCACATCGCTTGGGGTCAAAATATCCAGTGCCGTGTCTGGTGCTTCTTCCGCCATACGAGTACGCACACGCGGCAACAAAGTAGTCTCAGCATAGTCGCTCGCCATAACGCGGAACAAACGCTTACTGTTGGTGGGGTCAAACTCGATGGTCGGTTGTACAAACAGCTCAATCTGCGACAGTACATTTTGCACCAACGGTTGCAATTCCTTGGCTTTATCAGTTGGCATCATGCCATTGCTAGTACGCACTAACAGCGGATCGTTGAACACCTTTCGCAAACGCCGTAAACCGTTACTCATCGCAGGCTGGCTCAAACCAAGGTGTTCTGCGGCTTTGGTGACATTCCCCTCGCGTAATAAAACACTAAAATAGACGAGCAGGTTTAAATCAATATTAGATAAATTCAATGGTATTCATGGCGTGAATGATTTGAGTGAAATCATAACCCATGTTTATTTTAACGCCAAGCTTTTCAGTCACCCTGCGACGCATTCTCTGCCAAGCGCTCATCAGATCCACCTTGCAGCACCGAATTCTGCTCCAAATGCAAAGACATTGAATGTGGAGTGTTGTGCGACTGATCGCTGCCAGATTTAACTGCATTGACTACGATCGCAAATATCACACTGATCACTGTCACCAGAATCAACCATCGGTTCTGTTTAGTCAGTATTGGCATAACAACTTTCGCATTCTCACAGCCTGTTTACGCTTATCTAGTTAGTGCGCCTCCATGGAAAAACTCTCACAAGCACACCAGACAGCAGCACATAAAAAAGCAGCTCAGTCGAGACTGAGCTGCTTTTGATCGAAGCTAAGCTGAAAGTTAGCTAGTGAATTCTGGGTACGCTTCCATGCCGCACTCAGACATATCCACGCCTTCGAACTCTTCTTCTTCAGAGACACGTAGGCCCATGATGACTTTGATCAAGCCCCAAGCAACCAAACTAGTAACGAAGACCCAAACGAAAATCGTTGCCGCGCCAATCAATTGACCAGAGAAGCTTGCGTTTTCGCCGTTTGTTACTGGTACCAGTAGTAGCCCCAACAAACCAACAACACCGTGAACTGAGATCGCGCCGACAGGATCGTCGATCTTCAGTTTATCCAATGTAAGGATTGAGAACACAACCAACACACCACCGATGGCACCGAACAAGGTTGCCAATGCTGGCGTTGGGGTTGATGGCTCGGCAGTAATTGCGACCAGACCTGCCAAAGCGCCATTCAGAGCCATGGTCAAATCCGCTTTACCAAACAGTACGCGTGCAACCAGTAGTGCAGCAATCAAACCACCAGCTGCTGCAGCGTTGGTGTTCATGAAGACCACAGCAACCGCATTCGCATTTTCAACAGTCGCAGTTGCTAATACTGAACCGCCGTTAAAACCAAACCAACCCAACCATAGGATGAAAGTACCTAAGGTGGCTAAAGGCAGATTTGCACCTGGGATTGCTTTTGGCTTACCGTCTGCTGAGTACTTGCCAGCACGAGGACCTAACAACAAAACACCAGCGAGTGCGGCCGCGGCACCAGCCATATGTACGATACCTGAACCGGCGAAGTCAGAGAATCCAAGATCACCGAGCGTATACATACCAAAGACAGCTTCACCACCCCAGGTCCAAGCACCTTCCATTGGGTAAATAAAACCAGTCATTACGACCGCAAATACTAGAAATGCCCACAGCTTCATACGCTCTGCCACCGCACCTGACACGATTGACATCGCCGTCGCAACGAACACTACTTGGAAGAAAAAGTCTGCTGAAGGTGCGTAAGTCGCTGGTTCTTCAGCACCAGCTACACCATCACCGACGATGCCGCCCAATAGCCATTTGAACTCATCACCACCGTACATAATAGAATAGCCACAAACCATATACATGGTGCAGGCAACTGCAAACAGGGCAACGTTTTTAGTTAAGATTTCTGTGGTGTTCTTGGCACGAACTAAGCCCGCTTCGAGCATTGCGAAACCGGCTGCCATCCACATTACGAGCGCACCACATACCAGAAAGTAAAAGGTATCTAATGCGTAAGAAAGTTGAAAAATTTGGTTTTCCATGATGTTGTCTCTCTATCTTAAGAGTTAGAAAATTTGGGGGGCTCTAGATTGCTTCTTCGCCAGTTTCTCCAGTGCGGATACGGATCAC
Organism: Gammaproteobacteria bacterium; assembly: GCA_030426005.1. Taxonomy (GTDB): domain Bacteria; phylum Pseudomonadota; class Gammaproteobacteria; order Arenicellales; family Arenicellaceae; genus Arenicella. The sequence goes on along the minus strand of JAUHZM010000205.1, from coordinate 1,317 downwards.
CTGGCTTAACTCAACGACAAAGATTTTGCCGTCACCAACTTTGCCGTTATTGGCTGATTCAGTGATGACCTCGACTGTCTGATCCAGCATATCGTCGGCCACTGCGACCTCGATCTTGATCTTTGGCATGAAGTCGACGTTGTATTCGGCGCCGCGATATAATTCGGTATGGCCTTTCTGGCGACCAAATCCCTTCACCTCAGTAACCGTCATCCCCTGAATGCCGATGCTGGCAAGAGCATCTCTCACGTCATCGATTTTGAATGGTTTAATAATTGCTGTGATTAGCTTCATAGCGCTTCACCTTAAGTAGTTTGTTTATTGATCCGCTTTCTCCCTGTAAACCAAAACAGGAGTAAAAAAGCTCAGATTGTCTGTTGAGCCAGCACACGAGTGTGTCTACCTCACCGCCTAACACTGCTGCAGATGTGCCCAACAAAGCACATTTGGAGCATTGCCCCAACACCAGCGTGTGATGCTGTTGTCGCTGGTTTAGCAAAACCCGTGCCAATCTAGCGGAGCACGTAAATTAACCGTTTACCTGCCTAGATCGGCTTTCCAGCTGAAATTTGCTCCGTCTATTTAAAATAGAAGCACCATGACGGTGCCAATGGCGACCCTGATGCACTATTTAGGTGCATTTTGACACTAATATGACTCGATTACAGAATACTAATGCGTCTTGGTGCTTATTTAATAAGGCCTAGCTGAGATCGAAAATTTTTTGGCACGGCTTTTGCTTTCAGGGAGATGTCCAGCGTTTTGCGTGCGACTTAAATTAACAATTCTTTTCTCCTAGAAGAAATCGAGAGGACTACATGAAAAACTCACTGAAAGCAGTTTCCGCATCAATCTTAGCGGCCGCAATGCTCACCCCCACAGCCCAAGCAGAAATTACAGCCAATGTTGCTCTCACGACTGATTACGTTTGGCGCGGCGTGTCGCAAAACCAAGAAGATCCAGCCCTGCAAGGCGGATTTGATTACGCACATGAATCTGGCTTCTACGTTGGCACCTGGGGTTCTAACGTTAATTTTGGCGGCGCAAGCACAGAACTGGATATCTATGCAGGCTGGTCTACCGAACTGGAAAGCGGTTTAGGCTTGGACTTCGGTATTATTGAATACACTTATCACGGCAGCGATGTTGCGAGCGATCTGAACTTCACCGAATATTATGCCAGCGTAAGCTTCGCGGGCTTTGGCGCGATTTACTCTGTTGGCGATGAGTTAGATGATCAATGGGAAGTTAGCTACGGTTACGACTTTGAAAATGGACTGTCATTGGCAGCAGCTTACGGTGACTACACTTTAGGCG
>JAUHZM010000204.1 GCA_030426005.1 Gammaproteobacteria bacterium | reverse complement strand
GTGGTCACGACGAACAGAATCAAACACGTTTCTTTTGTTGTTTTGCACTCGCGATCAGTTCTGTGATGGCGATTTGCTTTTCCGGGAATTTGCTGACTTTATTTGTGTTCTATGAGGTATTGACCTTATCGACCTATCCATTGGTAACGCATGCAGGGAATGACGCCGCAAAGCAGGGCGGTCGAATTTACCTCGGGATTCTTTTAACCACGTCGATTGCATTCCTGTTGTTGGCGGTGCTCGGAACGTATAGCTTGACGGGGACGCTGACGTTTCAAGCTGGCGGGGTTTTCGATGCCTCGCACAGCCCGATCGTGTTGAGCGTATTATTGGTGTTGTTCTGTTACGGCATCGGTAAAGCTGCAATTATGCCGTTTCATCGCTGGTTGCCTGCCGCGATGGTCGCGCCAACGCCGGTGAGTGCACTGTTGCATGCCGTTGCGGTGGTCAAGGCTGGCGTATTCAGTATTTTGAAAGTGGTTATCTACATCTTTGGTTTGGATACCTTAGGCGAGATTGCTGCCACTGAGATTATGTTATACATCGCGGCGGCGACGATTTTGATCTCCTCGTGTATAGCGATGACGAAAGATAACCTCAAAGCGCGTCTGGCTTATTCGACAGTCAGTCAGCTGAGTTATATCGTGGTTGGTGCCTTGTTAGCTACTTCGGTCGCCAGTGCTGGTGCAGCATTACACATAGCGACCCATGCAGTCGGTAAAATAACTCTATTCTTCTGTGCTGGTGCCATCTTTGTGGCTGCGCATAAGAAAAATATCAGTGAAATGCGCGGTTTGGGTCGCAAAATGCCGATCACCATGGCGGCGTTCGCTATTGGCGCGATCAGTATCATTGGATTGCCGCCGATGGCGGGCACTTGGAGTAAATGGTATCTGACGATAGGTGCGTTGGAAGCCGACAAGCTGATCATTGTTGCCGTATTGATGATTAGCTCCTTACTGAATATCGCGTATCTGCTGCCAATTCCCATTAAAGCATTTTTTGATACGCCTGAAGAGGAACGCAAAGCTTGGACCTGGTCTGAGACTAAGGAAGCACCATTGCCAATCCTAATCGCATTGTGCGTTACCTCGCTCGGCTGCTTAGTCACCTTTGTTTATCCACAACCGATTGTTGATTTGATTAATTTGATTCCCGGTGTTTCTACTGAGATTGGAAGCATGCATAACCTGAATGGAGGTGGCTAGATGGCGGATCAGAACGAACCCAAAGGCTTCTTCGATAAGCCTGAAAACATCAGCAAGATGCTGAAGGTTTTCTATGTTATTTGCGGCCTCTTGGTAGTTGCTGACTTTATTGTTCATCGACACATCTATCACGACTGGGAGAAAATCCCGGCCTTTTACGCCATTTATGGCTTCGTCGGCTGTGTGGTGTTGGTACTGATCGCGAAAGAAATGCGCAAAGTGCTTATGCGCGGAGAAGATTACTACGATGAATAGTGTTTTACCTTTTCTGCCATTGATGATCGGTGCCTTAGCCGCGGTTTTCCTGCGCGGCTGGCTGCGAAGCGCGATTATTCTCGCCGCACCCATTGTTGGTGCAGTGAATCTGATGGGGCTCGAGCACGGCGTATTCTGGTCGATTGAGTTTATGGGCTATGCCCTTGAGCCAGTGCGAGTCGACAAGCTGAGTATGATGTTTGGCTACTTGTTTCATCTGGCGTCGTTTATCGCCGTGTTGTATGCCTTGCATGTAAAGGACACGGTTCAACACGTAGCAGGGCTGGCGTATGCCGCGAGTGCCGTTGGTGCTGTGTTTGCCGGCGATTTGCTTACTTTGTTTGTGTTCTGGGAGTTGCTTGCGCTGACTTCGGTGTTCCTAATCTGGGCGCGCAGAACCGAGCGGGCCTACTCATCGGGGATGCGATATCTGATTATTCAGGTGCTGTCAGGTGTGTTGCTGCTCGCCGGTCTGTTGATTTTTGCGCAGGTCAACGACAGCCTCTTGTTCAATCAAATTTCTTTACAACATGATGGTATCGCGCAGATTGGTGCTTGGTTGATCTTTTTTGCGTTTGGCATTAAGTGTGCATTTCCGTTCATGCACACCTGGTTAACGGATGCGTACCCTGAGGCCACGCCAAGTGGCACCGTATTCCTGGCGTCTTTTACTACCAAAGTGGCGGTGTACGCGTTCGCCAGAGGCTTCCCTGGTGAGGAAATACTGGTTTGGATCGGCGTGACCATGGCTTGTTTCCCCATCTTTTTTGCGGTGATTGAGAATGACCTGCGACGCGTACTGGCTTATAGTTTGATCAATCAGATTGGCTTTATGATTGTTGGTATTGGTATTGGTACTGCTATCGCCTTAAATGGCGCCGTCGCACATGCGTTCAATGACGTGATCTTTAAAGGATTGCTGATGATGACCATGGGCGCTGTGCTGCATATGACTGGTAAGATCAACGGGTCTGAACTCGGTGGCCTGTACAAGAGTATGCCCAAAACCACGATCCTGTGTATTGTTGGTGCGGCGTCGATTTCTGCCTTCCCGCTATTCAGTGGCTTTGTCTCCAAGTCTATGATTATGGCCGCTGCGGTCGCGGAAGGTTACGATGTGGTCTGGCTGTTGCTGCTATTCGCGGCCGCGGGCGTGTTCCATCACGCGGGCATTAAGATCCCGTACTTCGCGTTCTTTGCGCATGACTCTGGGATTCGTACTACCGAGCCGCCGAAGAATATGCTACTCGCAATGACCTTAGCTGCCATTGCCTGCGTGGTGTTGGGGACATTTCCGGCGCAAACCGTCTACGCCTTATTGCCATGGGAGCACAGTTACCAGCCGTATGACGTGACGCACGTTTTAACCCAATTGCAGTTGTTGTTCTTCTCGGCATTAGCATTCGTCTGGCTCAACTTGCGCAATATGTATCCGCCCGAGTTGCCGTCGACCAACCTTGATACCGATTGGTTCTATCGACGCCTTGCACCCAATGTGTTAACCAGGGTCGGCGGTGCCATTTATGCGGCCTACGCCACGGTCGAGCGGTCTATATTCGCATCAGTAAAGCGTTTGGTACACAACTCCTATGATGTCGAATCCGGTGAGCCCAAAGGGTACTTTGGAAAACTCTGGCCGATTGAAACGATGGTGGTTTGGGTCGCTGTATTGTTGACGGTATATTTGGTGATTTACTACATTCCAGGCTCGTGGTGATCGCTAATAGCGTCTAGCTGATCCGTTGGCAGACTATGGCGTCATGGTCACTTCTGGATGTTTTAACAATACCACTGTCTATGTTGTGAGCTGAGTAATTCTAGTGTCACTCAACTCACACGTTGGTTGATGCTTTCTGAGTAGGGTAGATTGGCGTTGGTATCTGTGCAAAGCTCGATTTTCTATTTGATAGTCAGTCAGAGCCAGACCTCTGACTGACTCTGGACTGCGTTACTACAGCTGATCAGCGATAGTCTTCCAATCGACATACTTGAAATTGGTGCTAGGTTGCGTTTCTGAATCTTGGTTTTCACCGTCCTGCATGATCAAGACGCCTTGCGCGAATATAGAACCAAGGTTCGCTTCGGAAATCATCATGCCATCCGTTTCCATAACACCATCAATGACACCAGCGACAACGTTGAATACAGCGACGGGATTGAGCGCGGCGCGCTCGAACAACACAACACTGTTATTCCCTTGACTGGACACAGCGAGGTAGCCATCGCCATTACCCGCGTCATACAACGTTAATCCTTCAACGTCTGCGTGCAGATACGTGCTGCCAAGTTGAGTTTTGACATCTGTGATTGGGGCACATAGATACTCTTCTTCAGAGTCCGACCAAGTACGGGTGTACGGTTTGCCATAGTCATTGACACGCGCGAAGAGAGACCATTGAGCTACATCGCCAGGTTGGTCCAAGGCTACGCGCCACAGACCGATGTCTTCCTGCGCGAGATATAAGGCATTATGCTGGATATCGGCGACAATGCCTTCAAAGTGCGGATACTCACCGTCGCTGTCCGTGCAGGCCTGCCATACGGTGTGATCAGGCAACAAAAACTTGCTTGGGAATGCCATGTGACGCGCTATACGGTAACCAACCTCGCCGTTGTCTTCCGCCTGCAAGATGAGTTCTGCGACGACGGGTTGGTTATTCTGAGTAACAAAGACATGTGTCGAATCGAGCTTAACGGCTGCTAGACCATATGCGGTATCGCCATTATTTAAGTCAGCTTGAGATTGCGTAAAAATCGGCGGTGTGTTGCGACCTGACGTGATGTCTTGAATTGGTGCTGCGCCACCTTGGTACGCAGCGTAGTCAATTTTAAAAATATCGATCGTGTCGGTACCGCGGTCTGACACCACAAGTAAGTCATGTTGCTCACCATTGATGTCAAAGTCGTATACCACGTCCACATTATTCCATCGGCCGCCGACGTTGGGGCAGGCCTGGGATTTGGTCTCTACCTCACAGGCGGGCGCCGGCTTAGCTGGGATGTGCTGCACGAGTTGTCCTTGGATATCGTAGATATCCATCCCACCTCGTTTCAAAGTCGCAGCGACCAGACTTAAGCGCCCATCCTGTGGATTTACCCAAATTGCTGGGTCATCGGCATCAAAACTGCGTGGACCATCTTTAGGCAGTGGACGCGTTTCGAGCGTTGGTGTGACACTGAAGCGCTTGATACTGTGTTGCGAGCTGGCGAGGTCATTGTCAGCAACTGAAGTCATCTTGTTAGTGGTCGTGCACGCGCTGAGAAGCGTAGCCAGAGTAAGTATAAGAGCGTTTACTTGTTTCATTAGTTTTTAGGTCGAGTGATAAATTACGGGATACACGATGTTCTGAGTAGAACGTTCAGAAGGCTTTGCGAAGCGTCAGGGCCAAGCTCGGGCCGACTGATTCTATTTCGCGTTCATATTCGTCAACTAAATCAAGGCGCTGATCATCCCGGCTGTCGTATTTGGTGAAGTTCTCTACTTTTTCCGCATCCAACAGATTGTTGCCGGTAAGTCTCAGAATGAGGCCATTGGCAAAGCGTTTTTCCAGAAAAATCTCTAGGTTTGCATCGTATTCCAGTCGTACTTGTTCACCGTACTCAACACTGATGCTGTCGCCACGTTCTTGGTAGCTGAAGCCCATCGAGACATCCCATTCAGGAATCGTATGATCCAAGCCGACATTGAAGATCGTATCTGGCTGATCTTGAAAACGTCGGTTTTTGAGAGTAAAGGGATCAAGAATCTTGGAATCCAGGAGCGTGGCGTTCGCGAAGAAGCCTGTCCGATCCGACAATGGAAAGCTCATGTCCAATTCCATGCCCCAAACTTCACCATCACCGGTCTTGCGTACGCTGTACAGAGCGCCACCGTTGCCAGATTCACCAACGATACCGCTTTCAATTACAGTGCTGACGTCACGATAAAATGCATTAATGCCAATTATTCCTCGGCGCAAAATAGGGTGCTCGTAGCCGATGTCGATCCCAGTAGAGAGTTCTTCCTCAAGCAATGGGTTGCCGACACTGATATCGCCGTCTTCTGGTTCGTCTTCAAAGACGATGGGGCTCAGTTGGTCGAAGCCGGGTCGTCGCATCGTTCGCGCTAGGCTCAGTCGGTATACGCCACCATTAGGATGCGCATAGGATGCATGGAAGCTCGGAAGTAGGTGTGTTTTGGAATACGTGTTCGCAGCGTCTGATGTGTCAGAATCCTGAATCTCGCGATCAACATCGGTAATGCGTAGGCCGGCCTCAATTTGCAGTCCATCATTGATCATAATCTCAGATTTTACAAAGCCAGCG
>JAUHZM010000203.1 GCA_030426005.1 Gammaproteobacteria bacterium | reverse complement strand
TATTACCCCGGCAGCCACAAGATTCCGCCGTACCACTTCTCAAGCGGCTCGACTATCATCGTTAATGACGAAATGCCGAAGTTTCGCGATTATGTGTATGGTGAAATTAAAGAGCGTGGCTTGAAGCCGGCCACGCTACTTGCGAATAAAGGTGATGTCCTGATCTGGCACTCACAGCTATTCCATGGTGGCAGTAAGATCGTCGACCCAACCATGACGCGTAAGTCTCTGGTCACCCATTACTTCACCAATGAAGACTTTCCCGATCTGACCCCGCCGAAGGTGTGTGACCAAGGCGGCTATATGGACCGAGCAGCGCAACCTGTTGCTTATCCCTATCAACCTAAAACTTGGCTGCAGCGACTGCTGGGCTGAACGCAAGCACACCACAAATACGGAAGCAGCTGGTGCAACGACCCCTCAACAATCGACAGTTCTTAGTGCTTGCTTTGGGTGCTGCGGTGCTGCTGCGCTTTTTATTAATGCCGTTTTTTGCGCATGTCGATTTATTCTCAGAATACCGGCGTGTGTACTATGTGCTCGAGCAAGGCTTGTATTTTGATAATGCGCACAGACCGATTGTGTATTACATCGAAATGCTATTCGCATGGGTGTCTAAGCTCTTCGTAGATGCGCCCCCTGCACTATTTGATCTGCCCGACCCAACGCAATCAGTAGCAAGCCTGACAGACTATGGTTTTTTTCTGAATGACCCTCAGGTATTCCGCTACCTGTTTATTTTTAAGCTACCCTATTTTCTATTTGATCTCGGCGTGGTCTGGATGATTTGGAAATTTGTGGATAATCCGACGCACCGAAAAATAGCGGTCTTACTATGGCTGTTTAATCCTGTCACTTTGTTTGCGACCTACATTTTTGGTCGATTCGAAGTGATCAGTCTGTTTTTCCTGGCTGCTACCGCCTTACAGCTCAAGCACGACAATAACTTAAGCGCCTGCATTTTGTTCGCCTTATCGCTGCATTGCCGCGAGATCAATTTATTATTCGCGCCATTTTTCCTGCTCGCGCTGATTGATTTCAAAGATGCTTGGCTACGCAATTTATTCGTTGTGGGATTCGCCAGTATCACCATTGCCGTTATTCTGATACTACCTTCTTGGCTATGGCCAAAACTTGGTGGTGACTTAAGTCTGTTTGTGGACCCCCGCGCTACGCACTCAAATGATGCATTCAATAAACTTCTATCATTGGGTTACTACTGGTTCTACCCCGTCATTATCGGCCTGGCCAGTCTGGCGATTTACGCTTGGGAGATTGGTGATCGTGCCCATGCCGAACGGTTTGTGATCACCAGCGCGATCGCTTTGTTTATCTATTTTGGATTCAACGTGCATAGTGTGCACTACGCCGCCTGGCTAACTATTTTCCCGATACTCTGCATTCAGTATCAAAAGCGTGTCGTACTGCCCTTTGTCGTCTTTAGTGCCGCCTGGATCATCCTATGGCTTTTGAAAACAGATGGCGGTGTATTCACTCTGTTTCTTGCCGCACCACTGTCGAGCGATTTTATCGGCATGGGTTATTTTCCTGGTTGGTATAATCAACATATCGCACCACGTGGTCTCGACCTGCATCAGGCTATTCAGATCATGCGTGCACTTTTCCTGGTGATCATGGGCTTCTTTGCCTACCGTGTCCTGCAACGCAATACTGAGGTGCGTACCTCATGAGCAAGGCGCATTACCGAAAACTCGCGTTTCTCACGGCAGTAGTACTCATGTTGTGTACGACTGGCATTGCGCAGGCGTTAAGTTTGCCGAAGGTCGAATCTCATGATCTTGTCAGCGAAGGATCTAGATTGCGCGTGAGTGGCCCTGATGCATACATCACATTCGAACCGTACAGGTCAGAATCAAGCGGCCGGTTCTTGCTGCTTAATCTTCATATTGAAAACCTGCCCGATAATTTGGATGCAGTTCCATTCGAATTGTTTTTCAGCGCGTTGTCACCAGCGCCCCACGCTAAAACGAACGACTTAGTGTTTGATCCGCGATATCGGGTTCGACTGTCTGTGGCTAGACCCGAGCTTCAATCAGGTGAAACCTGGTTCGCCGTGCCGCTACCTGACGATCGACCACCGTCATCGCAGCTTCGATTAGATTTTGAACGCTGTGCAGACTGCTCCATCGAGGTGCTATCGCACCCAAAAGTGGTGTTATCTGCGCCAGACGACATGACTATCGCGAAGATCACCCGAATCTACAATGGCGTGAATAAGTTAGACAAGGAAGGCCTGACGCTGCCACTCACTAATTGGGAGCTGCACGATATGGAGGGCGACCTTCGTTCACTCAGCGTCACGGGGTTGGACCCGTTCATGACCTCACCAGTCATTGATATCTCGACTAAAGATTTAGCTGGTATTGCCGTAACCTTGTCACGAACACAGGTCGCCAACAGTGATTATCTTGACTTTCAACTGTTTTACGCCACAGAGCACCATGGTTTTCGCGCGGACGCCAGTGCTTTAGTGCGCGTTAAAGCGCAGACGTCAAATCAGTATCGCTTTTTTATTCCATTGAACCACTTAAGCGAAGAGCAACCGGCTGACCACATCGTCGAGCGAATTCGATTCGATTTCTTACCTGAAGAATCAGCCAACCTATGGCGCATAAAAGCTGTCAAAGCAATCAATAAAGCTCAGATGGCCGACTACCAGACCCTGACGCCACCACAAATACTGATCAATAAACAACAGCGCGCCGGAAAACGCCAACTGCTTGTAAATGTGATGAAGAAAATCATCAACGACCTAGCATTTACGCTGTTCTACCTCTTACTGCTGGCGAGCACCGCGGTACTTTTCTGGCGTCGGTTCAAGATTTGAGTTTGATCTGCTACCGCTAACGTTTGCCCGCTAGCTCGGCATGTACACAAACGAGAATCTTCTCTTTCAACTCTTTATACATAACCGCTAACTCGTCGTTATCCGTGCGCCTTGCCTGTTCGGATATCTGCATCAGGATATCCTTTTCCTGAATTTTTAGCACCGTCCCATCGTGCGCCTTCAGAGCACGTATAAAACGATTAATAAGCAACACACATTCTGGATTCAACTGCGACAGCTGAATGTCTTTTAGATTGATTTTTATCGACATATAACCCCAATAACCTCCCTTAGTATTTCTTGCCCCGTGTACCATTATAGAACACCGGGTGTAATCCGGCGTATTTAATACAAAGTCAAAAAAAACTAAAGTTCTACCCTACAGGCCGTTGCGACTGACTGGTGTCACACACCAATGACCTGCTTTTGCCCAATTAAGGTTACATTATCAGACCTTATCGGCCTGTGCGAGCCTGATTTCACACAGAATTAAAATCTCCTTATTTTATCGTGCGAACCCGCGTAGTTACTGACTTGTCGGCCTTTTTTACTGGACTTTGTTCACGCGTAAACAAAGATTGTCTGGAACCCTTCTTGCTACTTCCAATTTTCGTCATGGGCTGTCGAGTCATTCGAACAGGGTGACAAACTCCGTCGACGTAAGTGAGCTCAGGAAAATCAACGAAATACTCACAACCCGAGAACACTGAAGTACTGATTCGCGCCACCTCAATTGAACTTATCAAGCCTTGTTCCATGCCCCAGTAGTCCAAAATATACCAATCACCTTGAGCAGAATCGTAACTAATAACAGCCTCCGTTGGCTCACTGTCATTAAACTGGTTACTACTGTGGCCCTGCCCTTCAAGATAAAAGTCCGTCGAGCCTGCCACCGGCGCGATCGAATTGATGTCAAAAACCAGATAATTGTCGAACTCTCCTTCTGGAAAATTTGTCACCAGGTACCAACGACCGCCCATAGCTTCGGTATTCAAAAACGAAGGCGACTTCCTAATGCATTCCCCATTTTGCCAAAAACCATCGCGACGCTCGCATTCGGCGCGTGTTTCACAACTAGCATCGCCCGGCTGGCAAAGCGTGGATGCCACAATGGAAGGTATCATGTCGATGATCGAGTCCGACTCAGCGCTGCCAGCAAACAAAGCCGAAGGAGCGACCAACAAGGCAGCAGTCAGACTGAAGAGAAAGAAAATGCGAAACGTCATAAAATACCCCGGGGCAAAGAGTTAACCTAAGCAACGCTTATAGATTGCCACCGCGGCTTCAAAAAAAGCTTGCTCCGCGTCTGTGAATCGGGCTTTTACAGGGCTATCAATATCAAAGACACCAGAAACCCGATCACTCTTGAACGGCACCACAACCTCTGACTCGCTGGCGGCATCACAGGCAATGTGGCCCGGAAAAAGGTGCACGTCGTCCACGCGCTGGGTGGTGTTACTCGCATACGCCGTACCACACACGCCCTTGCCAATTGGTATACGCGTACATGCTGGCTGACCGTTAAATGGTCCCAACACCAGTTCATCGCCTTGCAGAAAGTAAAACCCAACCCAATTTAGATCAGGCAAGCTATTGTAGATTAGCGAAGACATATTCGCCGCGTTGGCGATGTAATCGGGTTCGCTCTCGAGCAGCGCTTCCAGCTGCTTTAAGACTAATGAAAAGTTTGAGTCAGTCATACCAATGGATTGCTTAAATTAGAATATCGAGCTTTACTTGGCTCCGTATTGTGGTATTTCAATCGACATCTAGTACTTTAATATCGTTGAAACCCAGATCGATCAACCCGTTCCGCAAAGCGTCAGAGTTCAGTTGCTGGGTAAAGACGGCCATAGCTTGCCCGATCTCCGAATCCGAGGAGACATCCAGCGACGCGACACGACGTGCGATGGCATCGGCACTGTCCACCAGAGTGATCGAGCGATCTCGAGCGTGAAAGTACCGGGTTATTTCGTCTGCCAACAACGGAAAATGTGTGCATGCCAATACAATCACATCGATCTCAGAGTGATTATCGATCGGAGATAGTATTGGTACCAAATCAGCGTCGCTCACTTTTGCACCACGCAGTTTGGCCTCTGCTAACTCAACCAAGCGACTACTGCCAATTTTGAGCACGTCGATATTGTGGGCAAACTCTGTGATTAACTGCTGTGTGTACGCACGCTGTACTGTGGCTGGTGTTGCTAGCAGAGCGATCTTGCCCGTCTTCGTAACGGCTGCAGCAGGCTTAATTGCCGGTACCACGCCAACAATAGGAAAATCAAATTCGGCACGTAAACTCGGTAAGGCGACGGTGCTGGCCGTATTGCAGGCCACCACGAGCACATCAGGCGCGCAGCTTTGTGCAATCGAACGAACAACCCTGTGGATTCTATCTAGTAATTCGCCATCAGACTTCGTTCCGTACGGAAACGCCTGATTATCGCTAACAAATACCGTGTGCAAGGTCGGACACTGGCGGCGCACGGCCTCCCAGATGGTTAGACCGCCGACACCCGAATCATAGATAACAACATTGCCCACAGATTAACGCGCGGCAGCCAACTCATGAACGTAGTGTTTAACGCCCTCTTCCACCGTGGCGAAGTTCTTATTGTAATCGCCGGACATAGTGAGATTGGTTAAGTCAGCGCGTGTGTAACTTTGGTACTTACCGACCAACGCTTCAGGGAATGGAATATAACGAATCTTATTCTCAGCAACCCATTCTTTGGTGGACTTGTTAGCGCCTTCCAGCGTATTTAATACAGCGGTTGCGACGTCGTTAAAACTTTGTGCTCGACCCGTACCAACATTAAAAATGCCACCGTCTTCAGGGTGCTCCAAGAAGTGCAAATTCACATCGACGACGTCTTTAACCCAAACGAAGTCTCTAAGTTGTTCGCCATCGGCATACCCGCCACTA
>JAUHZM010000202.1 GCA_030426005.1 Gammaproteobacteria bacterium | reverse complement strand
AAGCACGCTGTTCGAGGAAATGGGTTTTTATTATGCTGGCCCCATTGATGGCCATGATATTGACACCCTGGTCACCACCCTTCGCAACCTCAAAGACATCGAAGGGCCGCGGTTCCTGCATATCGTGACCAAAAAAGGCAAAGGTTTTGAGCCAGCGGAACATGCCCCAATCAAATACCATGGTGTTTCACCGTTCAATCCCACCACCGGCGAATTCGGCAAGAAAGCCAAAAGCCGAAGCTACACCGATGTGTTTAGCGACTGGTTGTGCGATATGGCTGCGCAAGATGACAAGCTCATCGGTATCACACCAGCAATGCGTGAGGGCTCTGGCCTAGTTCGTTTTTCAGAAGAATACCCTGAGCGCTATTTCGACGTGGCGATCGCCGAGCAACATGCACTGACCTTTGCGGCCGGCATGGCCTGCGACGGCCAAAAGCCCGTTGTGGCAATTTATTCCACCTTTCTGCAACGCGCATATGACCAATTGATTCACGACATCAGCGTACAGGATCTCGATGTCATGCTGGCAATCGACCGTGCTGGTCTGGTCGGCGCCGACGGTGCCACACACGCTGGTGTGTTTGATTACAGCTTTTTGCGTTGCGTGCCAGAGTGCGTGATCTATGCGCCGAGTAACGAAGCCGAATGCCGCGACATGTTTTACAGCGCCTACAAACACGTTGGCCTGACCGCGGTACGTTACCCTCGCGGCAGCGGTACTGGCGCGGTTGAGCGTGAAGAAATGCGTGAGATTCCGTTAGGCACAGCCGACATAGTCCGTCAGGGGCAAGACATCGCTATCTTAAGTTTTGGCACCCTACTCAGTAATGCACTGGAAGCTGGGGAAAAACTTAACGCTACCGTGGTTAATATGCGCTTTGTTAAACCGATTGATGAAGTGCTCATACGGGACCTTGCCAGCCAAGTGGGCCTGTTTATCACCGTCGAAGAAAACGTCGTGGCCGGTGGTGCGGGTTCCGCAGTGAACGAATTTATCGCCGCAGCCTCTTTGGGTGTGCCCGTCTTGAATTTAGGCATCCCAGACCGATATATAGAGCACGGCACACAGGCATCACAACTCGCCCAATGCGGGCTGGATGCAGCGGGAATTGCAAAGTCGATCGTGGCATCGCCTTATTACCAAACCCTATTCCAAGCCAACAAGGAGCAGCAGACTTCCTCTGTTTGATCCCAAGCTAGCAAAGTAAACCAGATCAGTATTCAGGTACTCTAGGGAGTACACGGTAACTATGACTTCGAAACAAAAATCACCTCACGCCAAGCCAGTTAAAGATGGTATGGAGGACGTACAAGGCAGCCTTGATACACGACAAATTCCAATTAATCGCGTCGGCATCAAGGACATTCAGCACCCAATTGTGGTGATGAATAAGGATGGCAGCAGCTCAGCCTCGATCGCGACATTTTCAATGTCGGTTAGCCTGCCGCACGATCAGAAAGGCACGCATATGTCGCGCTTTATCGAGATGCTGAACAGCAAAGAAACCCGAATTTCGGCCAAGGGCTTTCACAGCATGCTGAGCGAGATGGTCAAAAAGCTGGAAGCAGAATCGGGCTACATCGAAATGCAGTTTCCATATTTTATTGAGAAAACTGCACCGGTATCTGGCGTCAAAAGCTTAATGGACTACCAGGTCAACTTGGTCGGCCAGATCGAACAAGGTCATATTGACTCCACGCTGGAAGTAACTATTCCAGTAAAAAGCCTGTGCCCGTGCTCTAAAAAAATCTCCGAGTACGGTGCGCACAACCAACGCTCGCATCTGACTGTTGGAATCAATTGCACTAGTAAACTCTGGCTCGACGAACTCATTAAGAGCGTTGAAGCACAGGCCAGCGCGGAGTTATTTGCAATCCTGAAGCGGCCGGACGAGAAGTACATTACAGAACGTGCGTATAACAACCCAAAGTTTGTGGAAGACGTAGTACGCGATGTGGCGCATGAGTTTGATCAGAATGACCGTATTTTGCGTTACTACGTGCACGCGGAGAACTTTGAATCGATTCACAATCACAGTGCTTTCGCTGTCATTGAACACGATAAGTCTTTGTAGTTGCTAAGACTTCTACAATAGTAACAAAATCACCCGTTCGGGTGAGGCGGCCATAGAATTTCGATTCTATACTTTTGGCTTCCTTACCGGGAATACAACATCATAGCGAGTCTTGAACCATGCTTTTAAGCCCAAGGGTTTTAAGTAATACGTAGCTGCTTTGATGGGTATGCTGCCAGCCAGCTTACAAAAAAAAGGCCGCGTGGAGTCGAGTCCATGCGGCCTTTTTTTTATGATTCTTGCAAGTTGGTGAGATTATTAGCGACGTTTGAGAGTCATGGTATTCCCTGAGCGGTTCATATCTAGCCGACCTAAAAACGTCATCCCGAGCAGCGGTTGCTGAGGATAGGACCCCTCAATCACACCAGCGCCAATATTATACAAGTCAATGCCACCGATACTAATCTTATCAATCTCGAAGTGATACATTGGGGCGGTTCCAGAAGCGGTACTGGCGTAGGTCCGCCTACCTGATTTATATTCCAAGCCAATTCGATTTGCCTGCTCGCTACTCAGCACCACCAAATTTGCCCCAGTATCAACTAGGAAGCGTATTGGGCGTCCATTAACCTTGCCATCCGTTTCAAAAAATCCTCGCCCATCCACATACAAGGTCACACTATTTAACGCATCACTCGGTGCTGCACCACCTAGAGCATGGTCCAAAGTTGTGGTGCTATTGAGTGTTAATGTCTCAGGCCGACCATTGACGTGAATCACAGCCTCTGAGGTATTCGAGCTGACGAGTTTGACGCCTTTAAACTCTTTACCAGCATGCACAATTTTGGGTTTACCGCCATTGACCGACAACATAGCCCTGCCCTCGAACAAAGCGATCGCTTTGACTGAACTCACTTGTGCCTGTACCGCGCTCACACAACAGAGAACGAGAATAACTACCTTAATAATCAAACGCATAGCGCACCGCTTGTTCAAGATTGTTGACCGTAACAATATCTAATTTACTCGATTTTACCCCAGATTTGTTTCCTTGCGGCATGATCAGCCGCGTGAATCCCAGCTTCTCGACCTCTTTGATGCGATCTAAACCTCGTTGTACCGGGCGAACTTCACCAGTTAAACCGATTTCGCCAAACACCGCTAATCCCGGTGGCAGGCCACGGTTACGAAAACTCGATAACACGGCGAGTAAGATCGCAAGATCCGCAGCCGGCTCGTGCACCTTGACCCCGCCGATCACATTCACAAAGACATCTTGATCATAGAGAGAGAAACCAGCATGCCTGTTCACTACCGCGAGCAGCATTGATAAGCGCTGGTTATCCAGGCCCACCGTCACGCGACGCGGGTTGGCAAGAGAACTTTGATCAACCAAGGCTTGTACTTCCACCAATAGCGGTCGCGTTCCCTCCTGCGAAACTAACACCACGCTGCCAGTTGCATCTTCCTGAGTGCGCTTGATAAACATCGCGGACGGATTACTGACTTCCTTGAGTCCGGTATCCGTCATGGCAAACACACCGATCTCATTGACGGCACCGAAACGGTTTTTGATCGCTCGAATTAGTCGAAATGTGCTGTTCTGCTCGCCTTCAAAGTACAACACGGTGTCGACCATATGCTCCAGCACCCGTGGACCCGCCAGTGCGCCTTCTTTGGTCACATGACCGACTAAGATCACAATGGTCTTAGTTTGTTTTCCATACCTCACCAAGCGGCTCGCAGTTTCGCGTACCTGCGCTACGCTGCCGGGGGCCGACTGTAAGGTATCGGTATAAAGGGTCTGAATCGAGTCCACCACCAGCACGTCAGGCTTGTGCGCAATCGCCACATCCAAAATGCTTTCAAGCTGGTTGTCAGCCAAGAGTGCCAAATCGGCATCCTGCACACCAAGTCGCTGCGCTCTGAGTGCGACCTGTTCCGCTGACTCCTCACCCGTGACGTACAGTGTGCTCTTGGTTTCACTCAATAACGCCAGGCTTTGCAAGATTAATGTGGATTTCCCAATCCCTGGGTCACCGCCTAGAAGGATAATCGAGCCAGGCACCAAACCACCACCCAAAACACGATCCAACTCTTTGAGACCGGTACCGGAACGTGGCGCGCTTTGGGTGCTGACGCTGGGTAGTTTCTGAACATCGGCTTTGGGTGCAAACCCTTCAAACCGAGCCGCTTTAGGGTTCGCGCTCGATGGAGTTGACCGAGCGATCCCCAGTTCTTCTTGTAAGGTGTTCCAATCGCCGCAGTCCTGACACTGGCCGGTCCATTTCGGAAACTGTGCACCACAGGAGGTGCATGCGTATACGGTTTTTGCTTTTGCCATCTTTAAACTCCGTTTCTTAGATAGTTAGCCGCTCAACACGTGGCGTGATACCACAAGTTAACTCATAAGCGATCGTGCCTGCCTTTTCGGCAACCAGCTCAATTGGATTCTCTGTGCCCCAAAGTATCACATCGTCGCCGACTTTGGCGTCGACTGTGCCCAAATCTACGGTAATGAGGTCCATCGACACGCGCCCGATGAGTGGCACGGTATGCCCATTGATATATACCGGCGTGCCGGTTGGTGCATGACGCGGATACCCATCGCCGTAACCAGCGGCGATAATACCGACTCGCGTGTCCGCCTCCAATGTATACGTCGACCCGTAGCCGATCGGGCTCCCTGCCGACATTGCGCGCACAGACAATAGTTGCGAGCGAAATTGCATCACGGGTTTTAATGGCAAAGCGGTGGCATGTTCACCGGCTTGTGGTGCGATGCCATACAACACCAAACCGGTTCGAACAATGTCGAATGCCGAGTCATGAAACCCGACAGTGCCTGCAGAGTTCAAGATACTCGCATCGGCAAACGCATGCTGCGAAAGGCATTCCTTGAAACGCTCAATTTGATATCGATTGCTTGGATGCTCTGAATAGTCCGCGTTGGCAAGATGCGTCATTAAACTGATACTCCCAACTCGAGGATTGGAACGCAAACGTTGATATACCTCAGCCAGCTTGTCTGGATAAAATCCTAGCCGTCCCATCCCGGTATCGATTTTGATCCATATATCGATCGCGGTTCCCCCTTCCAACGAATCAAATGCTGCCAGTTGACTCTCGTCATACACCACCGGACGCCAACGTCGGTCGCCAAACTGGTTTAATTGTGCCGTTGAGTAGCGGCCTGACAGCAAGGTCAGCGGCTTACTCACACCATGTTGGCGCAAGCGTTCGGCATCATCCTGGCATGTCACACCGAACTCGTCGGCCTCGCGCAAGGCGTCCGCGGCCAGTTCCATCCCATGGCCATAGCCATCTGATTTAATAATTGCCATCACGCGTGCTTCCGGCACCAGTGAGCGAACCACCGCCAGATTATGGTGGTAAGCGCGGGTATCAATCACCACATGCGTGGCGCGAAACTGTTGTTGAACGATCGACACGAACCAGACTTAATGCATGTCGCCCGAGAAATTCGGATTCGCGTAGTTTTCGAATCGAGTGAATTCACCCAACCATGCCAGGCGAACGGTGCCGATCGGACCATTACGCTGTTTACCAATAATAATTTCCGCCAGTCCCTTCTGGTCAGTTTCTGGTTCGTACACCTCATGGCGGTAAATAAACATAATCACGTCGGCGTCCTGCTCAATCGCGCCCGATTCACGCAAGTCCGACATCACCGGACGTTTATTGGGCCGCTGCTCCAAACTACGGTTGAGCTGCGACAAGACGATAATCGGGCAATCCAGTTCTTTCGCGAGACCTT
>JAUHZM010000201.1 GCA_030426005.1 Gammaproteobacteria bacterium | reverse complement strand
CACTACCCTTTCCCTCTTGTCGATTTTTCATTACTGCTGGCATGGCGTATGCCCCCTATTGTGGTGCACTGGCATTCTCGAATTGTCGCGCAGAAGAGATTGAAGTGGTTAGTAGCGCCGTTTTCCTTGCTGCTGTTTTGGCGTGCCAAAGCCATCGTGGTCACGTCTCCTGTCATGATTAGTCAGTCTCGCTCTTTGCGTCTTTTTAAGCGGAAGGTTCATGTAATCGCCTATGGTCTTCCTGTTCACGCAGACTGGATTCTCGACACCGAGTCCACTGGTGAGTCATTCCTACTTGTTGGCCGCCACGTCTCGTATAAGGGCATTGATGTCGCCATAAAGGCGGTAAGTCAATTGCAGCCACACGTCACACTCAGAATTGTTGGGTCTGGTCCACTACTAGAGAGGCATCGCCAACTGGCAAGGTCGCTCCACACCGAAGATAGGATCACCTTCGTTACCCAAGCATCAGACGACGACGTCCTACAAGAGATTCGGCGATGCCGAGGCCTGATTGTTCCCTCAGTAATGGAAAATGAGGCGTTTGCGTTGGTGCAATTAGAAGCGATGAGACTCGCCAAACCAGTAATCAACACACGACTCCCATCATCTGTACCCTGGGTTGCTCGTCATAATAAAGAAGCAATTACCGTTGAACCAGGTTCGGTTGAACAGTTAACCCATGCTATGGATTACCTCATGTCACGACCGGATCTGGCATGCAAGTTGGGCGAAAATGGTTTGGCAAGATTTAAAGCAGAGTTCAGTGAAGAGAAGTTTATCCAGGAGCTCACCGACTTGTATATGGAAGTTGCGGACATCCGATAATATGCGCCAGGCAATCTATAACCTTGGTGGAATCCGCCCTCCAGTAACCGGGATTGGTCGATACGCGCTGGAACTTATTCGTGGTCAATACTTACTGCGAAAACCCGTGTTCGCCGTGATCAACCATACATTGCTCTCGAACGCCGAGCTAATCGAGGAAATTGAAAATTCATTGGAAAACCCTAACACGGACACGTCTGCTCGAACCAGAACTCTGCTCGGTGCAATTCCGTATTCGAGAGAGCTGTATCGCCAGCTTGATCGCCGACGCTTCACGAAAATTCTACAGGCAAACGCGGATACCAATTTTTTTGAGCACGACATCAACTATGCCAACCCCAGTGCACCAGTAACCACTGTGTATGATTTATCGCACATAACGCATCCCGAGTGTCACCCCCGACACCGCACCTTGTATTTACACCGATATTTCGACGAACTCACACGGCAAAACAATAAAATTATCACAATAAGCAACGCGATACGTAATGAACTAGTTGGTCACTACAGCGTGAGTGCAGACCGAGTACAAGTCACCGAGCTGGCAGCGGATTCCGCGTTCCAGACTCGGGAACCTAGTCAGACTAGCGCAGTACTCGGCCGCTACGCCTTAGAACATGGTCACTACATGTTAAGTGTGGCCACGTTTGAACCCCGTAAAAACCTGCAACGCGTTATTGATGCCTACCTCAAACTACCCAAAGACCTGCAGAGCCAATGTCCTCTTGTATTAGTAGGAGCGCCCGGGTGGTTATCTGACAAGTTGAAAAAGCAGATCAACACACTGCAAACAGAATCGACGAATATCCGATATTTGGGCTACGTAAGCCAAGATGACCTTCCATACATTTACTCGGGTGCACGAATTTTTATCTATCCGTCACTCTATGAGGGGTTTGGCTTACCGTTGCTCGAAGCAATGCAAAGTGGCTGTGCATGCATCACTTCGAACCAAGGTGCTCTGTCAGAAGTAGCAGATACAGCAGCATTAAAAGTCGTACCAACAGACCTTCAACAAATAGTCGACGCCATGGTGTGTCTAATTTCAGATCAGCAAGCTCGTAACTTAGTTTCACAACAAGCGCTTCAGCGAGCGAGCAATTTCTCTTGGCAGCGTACTAACGAACAAACTCTAAAAATTTATGCGACGCTTTAAAACTCTATATCTAGTGGCTTTGATCAGCGCACTCATGCTGGTCACGGGCTGCAGCTCAGATCAAGACAAGGCCCAATCAGTGTATCTGAACAAAAAAGGCACATACCCAATCCGAACACGCCACTTAGATTCAAATGGTGAACCGATATATATCAATAACCTGATTCACGAGACTTCGCCTTACTTGTTACAACATGCACACAACCC
The DNA here is from genome assembly GCA_030426005.1 of Gammaproteobacteria bacterium. GTDB lineage: Bacteria > Pseudomonadota > Gammaproteobacteria > Arenicellales > Arenicellaceae > Arenicella. The sequence goes on along the minus strand of JAUHZM010000201.1, from coordinate 3,649 downwards.
GGTTGACTGGCAGGCCTGGGCACCAGAAGCGTTCGCGCAGGCTAAACTAGAAGATAAGCCAATCCTATTGTCAGTTGGCTACTCGACCTGTCACTGGTGTCATGTCATGGAGCGAGAGAGCTTTGAAGACGCACAGATCGCAGAGTTTATAAATCAGCACTTCGTTGCCATCAAAGTCGACCGCGAAGAACACCCAGATATTGACGAAACGTATCTTACTGCGGTGCAAATGCTATCCGGCAAAGTCGGCTGGCCATTAACCGCGGTACTAACGCCGGAAGCAGAACCGTTCTTTGGCGGTACCTATTTCCCCCCCGAACAATTTCTCACACTACTCGAAAAAATTAGTTCAACCTGGGTCGAACGACGACCTGCCATCCTTGAGCAAGCAAATAGACTCAAAACTGAGATGGGTAAACTAAGCGCGGTGGCCAAAACGGCGAGCACCGTAGACCCGAAAGCGATAGAAAATGCACGTGATCGAATAGCCAGCAAACTTTTCGCTGCACCACGCTACAACGAACCAGGTTTTCCGCGCGAACCAGAAATGCTGTTCCTACAACAACAAAGCATTCGACACGCGGACGAAGATTTGCTTCAGCGTCTGACTAAGCGCTTAGAGACGCTCGCTGACAGTGGCTTACATGACCATGTCGGTGGTGGCTTCCATCGCTATAGCGTGGACGCTGAGTGGCGCATACCGCATTTTGAAAAAATGCTCTACAACCAGGCTCAGTTGGCGCAAGTCTACTCTCAAGCATACCAATTCACTCAGAACCCACGGTTCGCGCAGGTGGCGAAACACACCTTCGACTTTTTACTCACGCAACGAGACAGTGACACTGGCGGTTTTTTTTCCGCCACGGATGCCGAAAGCGATGGTGGCGAAGGTAAGTTTTATATCTGGTCCTATGACGAACTAGAGTCGGAGTTGTCGCCATCTGAATTCAGCACCGCAGAGGCTATTTTAGGTATAACATCGCAAGGAAACTTTGAGGAAAATAATGTTCTTTGGCGCCGTTCTGATGTTGAACGACAAACTGGTGAGTCAGTAGACCAGTTACTCAAAAAGTTAGCAAAGTTACGGCAACAAAGAACGCCACCAGCAGTCGACCGCAAAGTGATTACTGCCTGGAATGGCTTAGCAATTTCCGCTTTAATCAGTGGCTTCGAAGCGACTAATGAGCCACGTTATCAAGAAATCGCGTTACAAGTAGCCGATCAATTATGGCGCAATTCGTACTCCACAAAAGACGGACTAGCACGCATCCGTACCTCTGAACAGCGAATTGATGCCGCGCTAGACGATTACAGCAATATTATACGTGCCTACCTCGATGTCTTCGATTCAACTGGTGATGACACTTGGTTGAGCCGCGCTGAGGTCTTGACTGAGCGCATGCTCAGAGACTTCCTTGATGACACCACTGGCGCCTTTCTAATAAGCAACAAGCATTTACAGCGTGGATTGGTCGTGCCAATCATCACCGCAAGAGATGACGCCATGTACTCAGGCAACTCCGTGGCAGCGCAGAATCTGGCGCGCCTCTTTCACCGCACAGGAGACATCAAATACCGCGATCAAGCTCGCGCTGTGATAGCGCACTTTTCCACCCAAGCGCTTGCGGCTCCTGAATCTGCCAGTGGACTGTTACTGGCGGCGAGCATGCTTACTGAAGGAGAAGCGCAAGAACCACATTATGCTGCGCGCGGTAAAATTCGCACTTCTTCCAGGCTAACTAAAGACACTGTGTCGGTCACGGTATCCGTACAGAAAGGCTGGCATATCAATGCCGACAAAGTATTAAATCAATACCTCATCCCGACCACATTGAGTGCAGCTGACGACAGTTGTGTTACGGTTGATTCAGTCCAGTTTCCGGCTGCCAAGAAAGTCGAACTGGGTTTCCAGAAAGATCCGCTCATGGTCTTCGATGGTGATGTCTCCATTAACGCAACACTACTACGCACCCGTCCAGAGTGCAGTATCGCCGAGCTTCAACTCAAAGTTCAGGCGTGTTCCGACGAAGTATGCCTGTCTCCGGCAACGATAGAGTTGCGCAAAGGCCTACACGGCACGGCTATTGAAGAACAAAGAAATGCGGACCAAGCGGACCAGAAATAGCATGAACCTTGCTCTGACACCGCAAGTACGTGATTGCGGTGTACAGTATTGGGGTAATCTGGCGGCAGTCCGAGTGCGAGTTTAGATGCCAACGACTACTCAAGTCTTTAAAATTTCAGCGATATTCCATAAATATATTAACGTAATAACCCATAGGCACGTGACTTGATTGTTACAATTTTATAATATTGTCTAGCGTACAGATTTCTTGATAAGCGGTTATTGGGTTCCCGCGAGTTCAGGTTTTAGCTTCCACTCAGGCTGCCTGCGCTGTGCGAATCAAAAGCTGTCCAAATATAATTCAGTGAGCTATTTTCAGCACAAAGGCGTGCTGTGGTGTGATGATTGTCTTCGATTTCATTACAAGTTCTTACCAGCTCTCTCAAACTCAGCGACTCGGCGAACTAACTACGCATTGGGACGATTCACTGCATGCTATGGCACACAGCATTGCCCCGTTTGTTCGCATTAGACCGTCATCCGCTTATTAGAAGCACCATCAGTTCTAGTACTAGGAAGCGACAATGAAAATTACCTACATTTTAAGCTCAGTGTTACTCATTGCTGGAATTCAATCCGCAGTAGCGCAAGACAGCGCCACTCCAGAGCAAATTCTCAAGCACCAGGGCCACTACTACCGTTTGTCCGAAAGTGGTCAATGGCAAGAAGCAATGACTCACGCTCAACAGGCCTACACGATGGGGCAAAACGTGTATAGTGCAGGCAGCCCTGAGCGTGCAAAACTGGCTGAGCAGCTGGGTCACGCCCTCGTTCAGCTAGGAGATGTTAACGGGATCACACCGTTAAATGAAGCACTTGATATTTATACGCAAACCTTTGGCGAAGACTCAGAGAAACTCATCACAGTGCTAATTGACATTGGCAGCGCTCAAGCGTTGATGGGTAAATTTGAGCAGGCGGAAGACAACTTCAAACGTTCTTTTGACTTGGCAAAGGATGTGTTTGGACGCGATTCAACTATGCTCGCCAAATTGAATATGCAAGCAGGCGACGCATTCGCTGGTCAGAACCAATTCCAGACTGCCTCGGAATACTTTACGGATGCATACGACATCTATGATGGGATGTACGGTCCGTTTTCCAGTAAAACAGGGGAAGCGGCTTACCAGCTAGCGGAGATGGATAGGCTGATGGGCAATGCGCGTGGTATGACCTCTTTTCTTAAGAAAACCATTGCTACTTTTGAAGATCCCACTACCCCGGCCAGTGAATTTGAACGTACGGTCCACCGGAAGTTGGTTGAAGCATATCATGCGATTGGCAAGCCCAAGAAGGCTACTCAACACGTTATCGCGCTCGCATCTGCTACGCCGACGACACAAGGCGGTGAGCCAGAATTGGTCGTTAGACCACAACTTGCCATGGGCCAGAATGATCGTGATTCGCTGCCAGATGGCTATGTACGTGTTTCATACGACATTGACTCGGAAGGGTATGTCCGCAATGCCAAATTAATTGACTACGAAGGTGGTCGCAAACTCGTTGATTCGGCAATGAAAGCGC
>JAUHZM010000200.1 GCA_030426005.1 Gammaproteobacteria bacterium | reverse complement strand
GTTGTTCGTTAGACAACGTTTTTAGCGCAGCAGGGTAATGCGACTCGTTGCTCAGTTGGTCACCACGTCTCAGAGTGTGTGCCAGCGCCAAAATGTTAGGTAGTTCTAGCGTGCCATCCACCTGGCTGTGTGACGATAGAATTTGTTCGAGCAAGGTAGAACCGGAACGCGGCAATCCAACTATGAATATTGGGTCAGGTGCGGCACATCCTCCAGCAGCAATAGTGCGTGCGTAGTCTGCGTCGCAGGTCTTTTGAATTGCTTGAAACTCTTCCGTCATTTGATCTGCGTCGTAGCGACTTTGAGTTCGTTTAAGCTCATTGCCGGTCGCGTAATGTTGGAAGGAGACCGCATAGTCTGCGCGGTCCTCATAGGCTTTGCCCAACGCAAAATGCAGGTAGACCTGATCTGCGGAAATCAGCAACGGGTCAGCTTGCAGTGCTTGCATAGCGCTAAAATCGTCGTCAGTGAATCGCACGGTTTTCAAATTTGCCAGTGAGTACCAAGCTTCACAGTGGCGAGGGTTGGCTGCGAGCGCACGTCGATAGTTGTTTACTGCCGCCTCCTGATCCCCCATTGTTTTGTATGCGTGCCCCTGCGAGGTCAATGTGGTTGGTTCGTTAGGTAAGGCCTTCAGTACGAGGTCAAAGTTGTCGATCGCGGTTGCGTAATCGCCGATTTGCATGCTTTCGATCGCAAACAACGATCGGAATTGCGCATTACCGGGGAATCGTTCGATGAGAGTGCGCGCTTGTTCAAAAGCAAGTTGGTGTTTTTGGCGCTTGCGAAGAACTTGAATGTAGTCAACCGTGACATCAATACTCGCAGGCTGCAATTCTAGTGCACTACTTAATAAAAACTCGGCGTCTTCCAGCATCCCGAGTCGTGTACCAATATCGGCTAGCTGGCGCATGCCTTCGATGTGTGTCGGGTTGACTTGTAAGAAGCGTCGACAGAGTTGTTCCGCCTTGACTAGCTTGCCTTGGGCACGAAGTTCAATGACTTGTAGCAAAGGCGCTGGCAATTGCGCAATTTTGCGCGCCTGTTCAGCAGCGGCATTGGCTTGATCAGTCAGTTTTAGCTGCGTGAGTAGGTTTATTTGCGCGCGCCAACTCGGCATCAGGGCTGGGTTGAGTTGCGTAGCGCGAGTATATGCATCGAGTGCGCGTCGTGTGTCGCCCGTGGCGACCAATAAGTGTCCTTGTTCTTGCATGCCGCGACTGTGGTCTGGCGCAAGTCGCTTCAATTCAGTGAGTGATGCGAGTGCTGCATCGAACTCAGAAAGATAGCGGTGACAAACTGCTTTGAGATAGTGTAATTCGGCGTATTCCGGTGCCTGCTCTAACCGTTTGGCAAGCAGGTCGAGCGCTGCATGGAAGTCGTTCGCACGCATATAGACTTCGATGTCGCCAAGTTCAGCAGGCTCTGGTTTATGCTTGTTCAATTCGCAGTACTCAAAATAGAATGCCCCGAATTCGGGGCATTCTTAGCTGTTTTAATTGATAGTTTGTCGGGCTTAGAAGTTGTAGGTCACTCGGAAGCCGGTGGTACGCGGCCGTGCATAAGAGACACGGTGTCGATCATTCACAAAATTACGCGATAGTTCGGCACGTTCATCCGTAAGATTATCAATATAAACCTCGGCTGACCATTTTTCAGTCGAAATGCCAGCAGTGACACCGAACATAGTCCAGCTATCAATCTCCGCCCGGTTAATTGAGATGATATCGGAATAGGATTTATCAGAGTGCGCCACGTGCGGCATGATATGTGCCAGTTTATCGCCACTGATATTCCACTCATAACGCGCCAAGAGGTTTGCTTGGAATCCCGGTGCGAAAGCTAATTCATCGCCTTGGCGCACATCATTGGTCGGCGTTAATACGTCGGTGATTTCAGAATCCAGCAATGAAGCCGCACCACGAACAGTCAAGCCTGCCACGTCGGGCAACCAAGTAAACTCGGTTTCCAGCCCGGTTACTTCAGCGTTTGCTGCATTGTCAGAAAAGAAAAGGTTGGTGATGCTCGGATCCAAAATAGTGGTTTGTAAGTTCTCGATTTGCACATGGAACACACTGCCGTTCAGGCGCAGCGCGCCGGCCATCAAGTCAGTTTTCCATCCCAACTCGTAGTTCACCACTTCATCGGTATCCAGCGCATACGGTACGCTAAAAGTCCCCGCTGGGTTAGATGCGCCGCCAGGGCGATTTAATAAGCCTGGGCGAAAACCTTCTGAAATCGTTGCGTAGTACAGCTGATTCGCATCGGGTGTCCAGTTTCCGGTAAGCTTAAAAATCGTGCCATCGGTCTTCGCTTTGTCTGGTGCATTCAACGCAGCAATGACTGCAGCTGGCGTATTTTCGTCAATCGTATCGGCAGTGTAGGTGACATGCGTGCTCGGATCGCACGAACCACGGAAAGTGATCTGTCCATCGCCGTTGTAGATGTCGCTGATATCCGTGCCAAACGCATTGACATCACCTTGAAATAGATTACAAAACGAGGAGTTTGCACTGCCTTCAAAGTCGACTTCAATATCGTAGTATCGTGCGCCAACAGTCAACGCAAATTGTTCAGACATATCCCAGGTAACTTCACCAAACGCACCAACTTGTTCATCGGTTCGCTTAACGTCATTGCGAAAGATGACACCGGCCGGGAAGGGGCCTGCGTCTGAGGTAAATCCTGTAGTAAATGGAAAGTTAGGTGAGAAACCAGTTTGAATGCCGTAGCCATCAACAAACTCTGAACCTCGATAGGTAAAATCGTTACGCTCTTTCAGTTCAAGGTCACTGTAGAATGCACCGACCGTGGCACGTACTGCGCTGTCCTCCGGTGTGCTGATACGAAGCTCATGCGTTTGCACTGTGGTCTCTGTTGTGCTGTCTACGAATAAGTTCGGTGCTTGGCAAGTGCCACTTGGTGCAGCGTCGCCCGGATACGAAACCGACGAGTCACAAATGTAGTATGGCAGGTACTGACCGACAAACATGTAGTCGGCATAGTCGATCATTTGATCGGTAGTTCGGTCGGTAAACGCACCGGTATAAACAACCTCCAACTCTGCAATTTGACCCTTTAAAGTCCAGCTCGTGTTGTCGAAGCTATCTTCGATGCGGTCATCCTCGTAACGCTGAATCTGCAAGTCATCCAGGTCTGGATCAGCAAAAAAGACACCATCGGAATCAAGGTCTTGTGTTGTATGAGAAACCAATAAGCTCCATTGGTCACTTAAATCCAATAAACCACTCAAACGTCCACCGGTATACGTGCTCTCGTTGAAGTTCTCTTCAACCAATGCGGTGTTGTCGGCGTTGATGAAGTTAACATTGCTCAAATCGGCGGTGGACTGGAACCCTGCGCGTGAATTATTCACTGGCACACCGTTCGCTCGAACGGTCCCCGCTGGTCGAAATCGTGCACTCTCAGAAACGTTTAGCAAACCTGGCACGTTGTCGATGTATCCACCTTGCGTGTCACGGTAAACAACGCCACGCAAAGTAAAGTTATCGGTGACAGGGAAATTCAACATCGCTTCGATGTTGTGGCTGTCGTCGCCAGACTTTGTGGTCGCGTAACCTGCCTTGACACTGCCATACTGACCAGTAGGGTCAGGCTTATTGGTAATCAAGCGGACGGTACCTGCTTGTGAGCTCGCGCCAAACAACGTGCCTTGAGGACCGCTCAACACTTCCACACGATTCATGTCGGCGGTGTACACATCCAAGTTTCGTCCAGGCTGTGCGAGGGGTTGTTCGTCGAGGTAAAGCGCCACATTTGGTGCCAAGCCGGCGACACCAGCAGTTGTCAGGTTCGGTGTTGTGGATGCCACACCACGAATGTAGATGGTGTTTTGTCCAGGTCCACTGCCGCCAGCGGTAACACCTGGCAATTGCACTAAGTAGTCCGAAAAGTTACTGATACCAAGCTGCTCAAGAGACTCTTCGCTCACTGCCGAAACGGCGATCGGAATGTCTTGTGTACTTGCTGTGCGTTTGGTCGCGGTGACCACGACTTCTTCAATGACTTTGCCATTTTGTGCGTTTGCCGTCGCGGCGCTCGCCATGGCAACAGCGAGTGCGATTTTCTTCTTGTTGAGCATTTAGCTATCTAACTCCCAGTCTTTTTTTAATTAACCCAACGATTAAAATAATTCTAAGTGAAACTATTATTAAAAGTCGGAATGATGTGAATTTGGCGCGAATCCTAACATTTATAGGGTTCAAAGACAAAAAACACTGAGGTTGTGTGATGCTTTACTTAAAAATATACTTTTAATTGAAAGTTATTATGGCGAAACACATCGTTGCCGAGGACGATACAGCGCATTGATACTCATATTTGCTTTACGGGAGCAGGTTCTTAAACGTATTCTCCGGCTTAGTTACTCAAAGATTAACTTTACGAATATTGCCGTGAATAAAGCAGAAGAAGTTCTTATTGCGCTGCGACGTGTGATTAGGGCAACGGATATCCACTCCCGATATCTCGCTAAGACTATTGGTTTAACTGCCCCGCAAATTTTGTTGCTCCAGACTATCGAAGCAAATCAAGACGCAAAAATCAGTGAGATGGCAGAGCAAATGAGCGTGAGCCAATCCACCGCGACCAACATATTGGCCCGCTTAGAAAGTCGAGGCTTAGTTTGCCGCCAAAGGTCAACCGACGACAAACGTAAAGTTCACGTCAGCCTGACCGAGGAAGGGCAACGAATACTCGCAAATGCGCCCATTCCACTTCAAGACAGGTTTACCGTTCAGTTTGAGCAACTCGAAGAATGGGAGCAATCGATGATTATTTCGGCCTTCCAGCGCGTAGCCAGCATGATGAATGCAACCGACATAGACGCATCACCGCTACTGCACTTAGGGAGTATTGAGGAAGCTGCAGATAAGGATCACACAAAAAACCAGTCTAAGACGGGAAGCTAGTTTGGGAGATACTCTTGGGAATGTAGCTCGACAACTTGTAGTCGACCGTCCTCGATCGCCCAGATTGCTCTATCACGCGTATACATCTTCACAGGCTTTGCTGATCCGGGTTCGAGGTACTCCGTGACGGAGTGGTAGGTCAATTCACCTCGACCATCATCCAGCAACTTAAAGCTGTCAACTGTTTGGTCGAGTCGGTACTGATATTTTTCATTCAACACTGAGGCCAACCCTAGTTTGTAGAGTCCGTATCTCACTGGGATCGGCTGCGGAAAGTCCTCGTCCAAGACCATGGTCTGTCCACTCAGGTTTTTCGAAATATGCTTGAGTGAGCCATCTAGGTCTAAACTTCGTGCGCAATCGGCTAGATCATTGAACGCCACCAACACTTGGGCCTCGGTAACTGCATCGGTCTGGATCGCGTCGGATTGTGGATTCTTCGAGGCCTTTGATGAGGCTTTGAACATTGAAAACAATTCACTGATTGCACCGACCATTTCCTTAACATCATCCTTGCCGAGCGCCGGCTCGACACCTTGCGATACTGGGTCGTCTTCGTATGCACGATCATGTAAGGCGTCGACCCAGTCATCGTATTCGTCATCCGACAAATCAGCTGGTTCGACCTCGCTCGATTCACTTAGAAAACCCTCTTTGATTTTCGTTGGCATATCCTCATGCCACCAGCGATAGACGGTGGCCAATAGGCGAGCATCCTCGTCATCGTCTTCCCATGGCTGGTCATCGTAACGGACGACTCGGCCATCAAATATTTTAAACCAGAACTCCCAGGGATCGTCATCGCCTGCGCCCCAGCCCTGAACGTGCACGTCAGGACACAAGTCATGTACCAGCTTGACGGTAAGCCCTGTGATGTAATCACCACTACCGCCGTTCACGAGATACACCACACCGTAGCCATTCTGTTTGGTGACCGATTCAGGGCAAATATGTTCGTCGTAGTCTTGCTCTAGCTTATCCAGAAACGTTGCCAAAGTGTCGTAGCCAGTATCTGGATTAAGTTTCTCTGCCAGCT
>JAUHZM010000199.1 GCA_030426005.1 Gammaproteobacteria bacterium | reverse complement strand
ACCACCAGCGCGCTTCATATGCGGCAAAAAGTGCTTGATCAGAAACACGTTGCTTGTGAGGTTAGTGTTCAATAAGTGCTGTATCTGCGGGTAAGCAAACTGCTCCAAACCACCGAAACGCCCGTACCCGGCATTCAATACCAGAACCCCAAAATCCGTGCTTAGATCACGCAATTTAGTCGGCAGCGTGTCCAACTCAGATAGATCGATCTGATGCATTGCTAACCAGTTTGGTGTGGCATCCGGCGTGGTCCGTGCAATGCCTTCTACCACGTACCCAGCTTCATGCAGCACGTGCGCTGATGCGAGCCCGATCCCCGAGCTAGCGCCGGTCACCAACGCACGTTTTGATAGATCAGGGTTGACTTTGTTGAGCTTCATCGGAGTAATATACGAATAATTTATCGGGTGACACAAAACGACGACACTGAGCAGCCACGGCATCCAGTACCTCACGTTCCAGCTGCGGTTGATACGACACAAGACCCGCCTGCTCACTCAGCCCCGCATTGAACAACCAGTGTTCGGGATACAGTTTCAACATCGTCTTAAAGAAGCCCTTGGGCAGACGAAACCCGCCAAGTGTCACGCTGTCAATCCGCTCTGGGTCGAGCTTAGTGAAGACCGAGTCAATGGCTTGCGCATACGTTTGATCGTAGCCAGCATGCCAAACAACCGGATCAAATCGAATGCCAATACGCCACCCGTGGTCCTGTAACTTCTTTAACGCGTCTAACCTTTTAGCTAATGTCGGTGCCCCCTGCTCCAGCTCAGCAGCAACGGGTTCCGGACTTAAGCTGTAGGCCACCACCACGTTATTAATGGGTTCGCGGGCCAACAAACTTCGCACCTGAGTGCTTTTTGTACGCAACTCAAGCACCGCATTGGGAATATCCTCAAACGCGGGCACAAAGGTTTCTGCAAAGCGAGTTACCGGCTCGTAGGCCAGACTATCGCAGTCATAGCCGGAGAAAAACCACACCGGCTTTTCATCGTCTACGTGACGCGCTGCAATACTTTTAATTTCTTCAATAAATGATTGATAATTAACGAATAACAGATAATTCGCTGAGCGCAGCATGCCTTGCAAAAAGCAGTAGCGACAATCGTACACACAGTTCAGCATATGCGAGAAATAATAATGCGCACCGCCACCGGTTTCGTACTGCGCCGGTGCTGGCATTACTTTGGCATTTTGCTTCTCCGCCAGAATTAAGGACGGGTTTTGCTTTTGGGTGCGGAAATTCTGCGCATGTGAGTTGAACACTTCACCGTAACGATCAATCACGATCTGACGCGCTTTGGGGTAACGAGATACCACGGCCGCGGTTGTCTCCAATTCCAACACGGCTTGCTCAATATAGAGCGTATCAACCATTTGTAGCCTCCTTTACCACGCCCTTTGTCGATCCGAGCATCGGTGCTGTATTACTAACCAAGGCTTGCAATCTCGTCAACATGTCGCGCGCGTTAGTTTGATCTTGTAACACGTCAGAGACGCGCTCGGCATCAACGTCTAATGCGGCGAGTTGGTGAAGTGCGCGTTGAATTTGCTGCTTAATACTGTGGCTTGCACGCAGCGATTCGAGATCCAAAACCGTCGTCACTGAAAACGAGGCAGGAACGAGAGAGAGCAGGTTTGCTGCATAGCGCATCACTGCGTCCACATGCGGCTGCATTAATTCGGTAATGCGTTTTGAATTCAAGTGCTCGACACCAGACTGTTCGTTATCGGACACGACCTTCATTGACTGCACGAGTTCACTGTTACTGAAGCGCATGGCCGCATTGAAAAACGCCATGGATTCCATGTCCACCGCAGCACCACCTGGATACTGATCCGAGACATGATCAACGCACAGTAGTGCGTCGGTCGATCCAGTCCAAGCGGCGACCAAGGGTGGATAGTGCGCGCGCCCAGATTCAGATGCAGCACAACCATGGACCAAAAACAGCTCGCCCAATTCCCGCGTCGCATGGCCCGCTGTGCCCACATTGAGCCAAACACGGGGCCTCGGTGAGCGACCTGCGATCCATCCAACCGCAGTTGCCATCGATTCACTACCGATACCGGAGATCACCACCTCAATACTGTCGCCCGTGTAGAGGTCGAATGGACGCGCATCTGATTTCTTCAATTTCAAGGCATCTATCCATGGACGCGCTTCACAGGTCAGCGCAAAGACCATGGTAACCACAGGCGCATGACTCATAGCAACTCAGGTCCCCAACGCATCAATTTTGCCTCACACGATGTCAGCAAGTCTGTGTTGCCCCGTTTTTGTGCGCCATTTTTTAGAATTTTCAATTTTTTCACTAACACCTTTAACGTCTTCTGACGTTGATCGACTGTCAGACTCGCGCCGATAACTGGGTGGTTCAAACAATTCTCTAATGCTACCACGCGAAACCTATCCATTCCCCAGTGCTGCCGGGATAACTGGTCTGCATGGCCCCCGTATTTTCGAATACAGGCCTGTTCAACGAAGGCCACTTCAAATCTAGCAGCAACGCGCAACCATAAGTCATAGTCTTCACAAGCAGGCAGATCTTCATCGAACACACCAACGGCGTCGAACACATCTCGATGGAGCACAATTGACGACGGCGACATCGCGCAGAGCGGCAGACAATGTTCATATATCCAGCCGCCCTGCTTTTTGTGTTTATTCATTTGATTCACACGACGACCATCTCGAATCCATATTTCTTCGGTGTGACACACCTTGAGGCCAGTGTCATTCAATAATGTCATTTGGGCCATCAGTTTGTGTGGCAACCACTCGTCATCAGAATCCAGTAAGGCAATCCATTCACCACGCGCTTGCCTAAGCCCTCGATTGCGCGCGGAGCTGACACCACGATTCGCTTGTTGTAGAAAGTGCACGCTCGGATAACGCGTTTTAACCAGCTCGGCGGTGCCATCGGTAGAACCATCGTCCACCACAATAATTTCAAACGCCGTGTCCTGCTGAAAATACGTCTGTTGCAGCACGGAGTCTAGCGCACGCTCAAGGGTATCAGCGCGGTTATAGCTTGGAATTATAATGGACAGGTTCATACCAATTTTTGCCGGATATTCGGTTCACAGAGCCAGAGAAGCATGCTAGTCTCACTCTACAAAGTTGCCGTAACCAACTGTTTTTAAAACTTAAATTATTTTTTTGGGTATTTATCACACCACATTTGTTGCAAAAAACACACATTTCACACTTTTTGCGAACTTTAAGTTAATTGTTAGTTACCAGCGGATTCTACACTCAGTAGAACACCTATACTTTGAATCATGAAATGTAAATGAGTATTTATTTTCATAACTCTCTCTTCTTTTTGTTAATTTAACGCCGCCTTCCAAGAGCGGCGTTTTTTTTGCCTGTTCAACAGGCGGCAGCGCGTTACAGAACGATAGCTCCACATAATCAACATGGCTTGTGAATCAGATAAAAATTTATGCGGAAACTTATTGAAACGAAATCATACACGCATATATAATCCCCGCTCGCTGATGTTACGCCGGGGTGGCGGAACTGGTAGACGCGCCGGATTCAAAATCCGGTTCCTTCACGGGAGTGTCGGTTCGATTCCGACCCTCGGTACCATCAGCCAAAAATAAAGCCCCTTAACTGGGGCTTTTTTGTGCCTGCATGTTTTTGCTGATACGGATTACTTCACGCGAAACAAAGCGCAGAGTTTATGGCCATCAGGGTCGCGCACATAGGCCAGGTGCATGGCACCGACTGGGCTTTGACGCAGGCCAGGTTTGTCTTCAATCGATGTACCACCGTTTGCGACCGCCACGTCGTGGAACTCTTTGACTTGTTCTGGGGAACTGCATTTAAAGCCAATCGTTGCACCGTTGGCACAGGTGGCGGTTTGGTCATCAATCGGTTCAGTAATACCAAATGTATTCCCATCGTGAACATAAAAGTAACGAACATGCCCGGTCGCAGCCACATTCTTGATACCTTCAGACGCGCCTAAAAACCCAAGCACCGCATCATAAAAACGTTTCGAGCGCTCAATGTCGTTACTGCCGACCATTACGTGATTAAACATTCTTCCTCCAACTGTTAAGTGATCTTTTTTATTCAACAATTCCCAAACTATACACAGCTGTCTCTCGACTCGCTATGCCTACTTGATTGCATTGTTGTGCAAACGCATTTCAGCTCTTACTGAGAGAATATTGGTCATTTGATCACTAAATCAATACGAGACTGGATGTGAATGACGAATCAGGGAGCGATTCAACGATTGCCAGGGCTGGCATTTAACGGCGTGACTCCCCAGTTTCGCAGGATACCGAGCGGCCTCTTCGCTCGCACATTGATCTATCGGGGAGAAAATGGATGAATTCAAATAGACGAAAATTCTTACAGACTTCTGGCGCACTGGCTGCACAGTCGATTCTGGTCGGCGCAGGACTCGCCTCGCTGACCAAACCACGCATGGCGGCTGCGGCGGAGTGTGGCGGGACTGATTGGGGCGCATTACATACTGCGGTCGACGGTTGGACTTGCGAGACACATGAAGGCTACAAAATTCTTGAAATACACCTAACTGGGGGCGCTTCGCAATGGGAAGCGTTCTGGTTACCAGGCAACGGCACTGGACCCAACTACAGTGACTACGACATGGGCGCACCAGACAGCGCACCATTTGCTCCGGGCGGTGTGACGACGACGTTGGATCTAAGCACTCTTACATGGGGCAATCGATCCGGGCAATTTCCGTGCGAAGCGCCCGACATCCCCGCTCTTTCAACCGACTCAGCGCTTTTCGCTGCACAATCTGGCGGTGGCAATATTTACTGGGGCGCAGCAACCAAACCCATTTTTCGACGCCCCGATATTTTCAATCGCGCACGCATGGTGACGCAATTTCACGACCTGGCCCCACACGAGGCCGCTCGCCCCTTCTGTATGACCGGATTGCGACTCGGTAATCCGCGACTCGCAGGCACGGGCGCAGCGATTCAACGCCGCGCGATGGTTAATGATTCCGCACAAAACCTGCCAGTGTCGTACGTACTACATCGCTCAGGTTCTCTAGCCGCAAATTACGCTGCCGCCACAGGCGCGCATCCAGGATCAGCGAAACCATTAGTAATTCAACTATCGAGTAATGACAGTTTTCACGATAGCCTTTCCAGAGCTGGTGTGTCGGCCGAATCCGACGACCTGTTAAGCGCGTTACGCTACGAATATCGGGATCGAATGCGATACCGCGGCACTGGTGATCCGGTACGTTCGTCTGGATTTAACAGTTATTGGAATGCTGCGCAGTTACTCGGTGACGCCCCTGCACTACAGTCCTTGTTCAGTGGCGGCATATTGCAAATCGACAACAACGAGGTGGTTTCCTGTCCAGATATCGGCGGCACATTTGAACCAGACACGCCGGCCATCAAAACCATGTTAGAAGCAGCTGCGTCATTACTTGAGGATGGTCCTGCGCGCTACGTTTGCTGTATCGACTCCGGACTCGGTGGAAGTTACGACACTCATAACAACAACCACTTCCTGGAAGTAAATACTAATATTTACAATGTGATGCATCATTTAGCGAATGTTATTCATCACCCAGTAAACAACCCCACCGGCACACTAAATCTGGATAACACGATGGTTGTTATTACCACCGAGTTTGGGCGTACGCCTTGGATTAATGGCAGTGCCGGGCGTGATCACTGGGTCCGAGGTCACTGTTGCTACATGTTTGGCGGGCCGATTCCAGAAGCATCGCCAACCATTCGTGGCAGCATCAACGCGACCACGGCAATTACGGATGCACCGCATCAGTATTCATTTGCGGATTTCCGTGGCGCCTTACTTCTCGCTGCCGGTGTTGATCCGTTTGCACCAGATAATTTTCGCTTTAGCGATTTCAGTCCCGCCCTGCAAGACGGTGTTGCCACCGAGCAGGATTTAAGATTGAGAATGAAAGATTGGATTTTGGGGGTTTAAGATGGAATTTTTACGAA
>JAUHZM010000007.1 GCA_030426005.1 Gammaproteobacteria bacterium | reverse complement strand
GGGCGATTAACTCTCTTGATCGATCGCGCAGCAGACGCCGGGGTATTGGTCAACGCACCGCAGGTTAAGCAGCAGATGCTGACCGTGCAACGACCCGCGCCAAGTTTGAATGTTCGGCATTTTGCGCAGTACGTGCAGACCCAAGAGACAGAAGCCAAGGCACATATTGTCACGACATTGGATTCGCACTTGCAGTACCTTGGGGAGGAGTTGTTGAATCGCCGTTTGAGCCAACTCGCTCACAAGCAGGTGCAGCATGGTGCGCTGATTGTGGTTGACCACCAACAAGACGAGGTCTTGGTTTGGGCCGTTGGGAATGCCGATTCTAATCCGGAGCCAACCGCGTATGATACCTTGCTGGTAAAACGACAGCCTGGGTCGACCCTCAAGCCATTTGTTTACGCCAGCGCATTAGAGCAGGGCTGGACAGCGTCGACACTGATCGATGACAGCCCGTTGACGGAAGGTGTGGGGCGCGGTGTTCATGCATATCGGAACTACAGTAATAAGTACTACGGTCCGGTCTCGCTGCGAGAAGCGCTGGGTAATTCACTTAACATTCCAGCCATCAAAGCGGCACAACATGTCGGTGTTGAACCTTTACTGGCAAAGCTTCAGGCGCTGGGAATCCACGACCTCGCATTGCGCTCCGTGGATTATGGGCATGGCATCGCGTTGGGCAATGCCGAGATTGGTTTGTTTCAGCTGACCGAGGCGTACGCTACCTTGGCACGTGGCGGTATCTATCGGCCATTGTCGGTGCTGGCATCAACGGCTCCTCGACCTGCGGGGCAGCGCGTGTATTCGGAGGCAGCCAGTACGCTGATAGGAAATATTTTGTCCGATGCCGATGCGCGTAGTCGGGAGTTCGGACGGGGCGGGGCACTGAATTTGCCAGTGCAAACGGCGGTAAAAACCGGCACCTCCAGCGATTATCGCGATGCTTGGGTGATGGCGTTTAATCACCGTTATTTGGTTGGTGTCTGGATGGGAAATCTCAACAGTGAGCCGATGCAGGACATCACCGGGTCGGTCGGTCCCGCGATGGTGATGCGAGCGATGTTCAATGAGCTCAACCGTCACACTGCGACCCGACCCTTGCGGCTGGCACGGGAGTTGCAGCGGCATACGGTGTGTATTGATTCTGGTTTACTCAGTGATGGCGAGTGTGCGTCGCGCGACGAATGGTTTATGCCCAGCGCCTTACCATCGAGCCAGCCAGTGCATGAACAGGTTACGCAGTATCGACTCTCGCAACCGGTGGATCAGATGCTCGTGGCACGTGACCCAAGAATTCCAGACGATGATGAAGCGCTCGAATTGCGATTAAACCAGTCTGAGCACGTTGAACAGGTGCAGTGGTTGGTCAATGATCAGCTAGTGGCGACCACGCCAAATGCAAACTATGCCTGGCCACTTCAGGGTGGCGAGTTTCGTGTTCGGGCGCGCGTGTTCAGCGTCGATGGTACGACACAGCTAACACCAACTGTCTCATTTACAGTTCGGTGAAGTTGGCTGAAACTTAGTTCGTCGAGCTGACTGCGCCCATCAAGGTGTAGGCACCGATTGCAATGAAACCAATGCCGGCTGCTAGGTGCAGGTAGCGTTCTTCAATGTGCTGTGACAACCAAGCACCGACGGCGACGCCCAGCGCGGTAGCGACGATCAATGCGCTACTAGCAGCCGCGAACACGAGCCACTTATTCACGTCTTTATCTGCAGCGAACAGCATGGTTGCCAGTTGGGTTTTGTCTCCGAGTTCGGCGAGAAACACTGAGAAGAAGATGGCAAAGAATAATTTGATTTCCATAGCGGGGTCAGTGTCGATTGCGCGCGCAATCGATATGCTTGCGTGTCAGTTTCTGGCGGCTCAAAAGTATACCGGTATTTATGATTTGAGGGGCTAATCTGCATGGGTATTTTTCGTGTCTGGTGGTCAATTGCAGCGCTAAAAACCAGTAAATCGCAATATTGTGTCAAACTCGTTCTGGTATAGTCGTGGTCGCAATTCTGCGACCATCAAACCCTAATATTGTCAGGAAACCTGAATGAAAATCGCGATTTTATCTCGCAACAAGAAGCTGTATTCAACTCGCCGCCTAGTTGAGGCCGGACAGGCTCGTGGGCATGAGGTCGATGTTATCGATACCTTGCAATGTTATATGGACATCACCAAAAGTCGGTCAGTGGTTCGCTACGGCGGTAAGGAGCTGCCGCGCTACGACGCCATTATTCCGCGCATTGGCGCGTCGATAACTTTTTATGGTACTGCTGTGGTGCGCCAATTTGAAATGATGGGCACATTCTCTGTGAACGAGTCGGTGGCCATTAGTCGATCACGAGACAAACTGCGATCATTGCAGTTGTTATCACGCCGGAATGTCGGGTTGCCGCGTACTGGGTTTGCGAACAAGTCAACCAATATCAAAGATTTGATCAAAACCGTCGGCGGTGCGCCGCTGGTGGTGAAGTTACTGGAAGGGACTCAAGGTATTGGTGTGGTCTTAGCTGAAAACAACAAATCCGCTGAAAGTATTATTGAGGCGTTTATGGGGTTGAATGCCAACATTCTGGTGCAGGAGTTTATCAAGGAAGCGGGCGGTGCTGATGTTCGCTGCTTCGTAGTTGGCGGTAAAGTCGTTGCGGCAATGAAGCGCCAAGGCGCAGAAGGTGAGTTCCGTTCAAACTTGCATCGAGGTGGATCGGCGACCGTGATTAAGCTCAGCAAAGAGGAGCGCGCTACCGCGGTAAACGCCGCCAAAGTAATGGGCTTGAATGTCTGTGGCGTCGACATTCTACAATCCGCTACGGGTCCGGTGGTGATGGAAGTCAATTCGACGCCAGGTCTTGAAGGTATTGAGCAGGCCACGGGTAAAGACGTCGGAGAACTGATTTTTCAATTTATTGAAGAAAACGCTAAACCGCACCGCACTCGTACGCGAGGCAAGGGGTAATGCCGACTAAATCTGACCCGCGTGCCCCTCTGATTATTGGCGGTCAGGAGATTCCACTCGGGGCGACGCGACAAATCGAGTTGCCGGTGGTGCGTTTGTACACGGATACAGATATTTGTATGCCGGTACATGTGATGCGCAGTCGTAAGCCGGGGCCGACGATGTTCGTGTCGGCTGCGGTGCACGGTGATGAACTGAATGGCATCGAAATTGTGCGGCGTTTAATCCGCATGAAGAGTTTTAAGCTCTCAGCCGGCACGTTGATTTTGGTGCCGATTGTGAATGTCTACGGTGTGCTGAACCAGAGCCGTTATATGCCGGACCGACGCGACCTAAACCGGTGCTTTCCAGGCTCGTCCAAAGGATCATTGGCGGGGATTGTGGCGCATAAATTTATGCATGAGATCGTGCGACATTGCCAATACGGCATTGATCTGCACACAGGGGCTATTCACCGTTCTAATTTGCCGCAAATACGCGCCAATCTGAAAGATGATGAAACTCGCGAATTGGCGGAAGCGTTTGGCGTGCCAGTATTATTGAATGCCAACTTGCGAGACGGGTCGTTGCGTCAAGCAGCGTTGGAGCAGGACACTCGAATTTTGTTGTACGAAGCCGGTCAGGCTTTGCGCTACGATGAGCTCTCAATTCGTGCTGGCGTGCGGGGCATTCAGCGCGTGTTGTCGAAGCTTGGCATGATTCGTCTAAAATCACAAAAGACCAAAGTCACACCCTATGTTGCGAACAACAGCTCCTGGGTGCGTGCTAACCACAGTGGATTAAGTACGAGCAAAAAGAATCTGGGCGACTACGTGCAGAAAGGCGACGTGTTGGCCCGGATCGGTAGTCCTCTAGGGGAGAATTTCGGCTCCGTAGTGGCGAACAAAACCGGTATCATTATCGGCAAACAGAATATTCCTCTCGTGCAAGAAGGCGATGCGATGTTCCACATTGCATTCTTCAGCGAAGAGGAGGAAGACATCGCGGATAATATCCAGACAATGTCCAGTAGTTTACTGGGTGAAATGGGCCACGTTTAGCTGCGGAGCTTGACCTGGGTAGCACATGCTCGTCACAATAGCGAGATAGAAATGCTTCCGTATCGAACAGGAGATTTATGATGCTGAAAGCCGCATACCGTTTTGGGGTAGTTCTGCTCTGTACGATGTCATTCAGCAACTCATTGTTCGCTCAGGAGTACGATCCGCAGGCAATGTGCCAGCAAGCAGCCGAAGGCCTACTGCCTGAAGAAGCTGCCACCTACGTCGAAAACTGTCTGTCGGACTATCGAGCCAATATGGGTATTGAACCAGCGGAACCGCTGGGGGAGTCGATGCCGTCAGAGGCTGATCAATCCGACCCTGAACCGGTACCTGAGGCATCTGAGATCGACACTGATCGGAATTAGCCTCGTACCACTGCAGGTCCTGCCTGCGACGCAATGAACTAGGTTGTCCTAGTTCATAAGCGATTAGTTCACAATCCACCAACATTAACCAATCATCGCCGGATCGATGACCGGAAAACTATGAGTGCAGCAATTGAAACCCCTGAACTGGGTATCTCTCCAACTGAGTTAGCGCATAACCTCGAAAGTCTGCCGCTCGCAGAACGGGCAGAGGCATGGCTGGCCTTATCGAAGAAGGAACGTAGCGAGGCGTTGCCGTATCTGCACGACGAGATCAAAATTGCGTTGCTCGAGAATACGCCATCGGATGAGTTGGTGCAGCTGGCCGAAAACATGGAAGCCAGTGACGTTGCCGACGTGATTGATCTGGTGTCGGACAATGTGGCGCAGGAAATTATCGATAGCCTGTCCGATGCCGACAAGGCATCTGTTGAAGCCTCACTCGATTATGACGAAGACTCCGTTGGGCGCTGGTTAAAGCGAGATGTGATCACGCTCTCTGCGAACCGTTCTGTGGCCCAGGTTTTGCGCTATATCCGCACGCATCATCTGCCAGCTTACACTGATCAGGTGTTTATTGTTGGCCATGATAAGAAATATCGTGGCGCTGTCGCCTTGTCGACCATTCTCCAGGCCGAGGAGGGCACGCAGTTAAAAGAACTTCCGCTAATTGACAGCACCACCGTGTTGAACCCTGAAATGTCATTGGCCGATATGACGCTGGTCTTTCGACGCAAGCATTTTATTTCCGCGCCGGTATTGGACGAAGACGGTACTTTGCTTGGCAGAATTACCGCCGACGATGCCATTTCATTTATGCAGGACGAGGCGGATCATCAGTTTATGAGTATGGCGGGCCTGGATGAGGAGGATGATTTGTTTGCGCCGGTTGTGTCGTCATCCAAGCGACGCGCGGTGTGGCTTGGGATTAACTTGTTGACGGCATTTCTTGCCTCGTTTGTGATTGGTCAGTTCGAGGCCGTGTTGCAAGAAGTAGTGGCGTTAGCGGTATTGATGCCAGTCGTTGCCAGCATGGGCGGGATTGCCGGGAGTCAGACCTTGACGATCGTGATTCGCGGACTCGCGCTGGAGAAAATTAACGACAGCAATATACGACCCTTGCTCTACAAAGAACTCGGTGTTGCTGTTCTGAACGGAATTCTCTGGGCCATCACGGTCGGGTTAGTGGCATTTTGGTGGTTTAACAATCCCATTTTAGGCTTTGTGATTGGCTGTGCGATTTTAATTAATTTACTCGCTGCGGCCTTTTCTGGCTTGCTGATACCCGTGGTGTTGGAGAAACTGAAGCTGGACCCAGCATTATCTGGCTCGGTTGTTTTGACGACCTTAACGGATGTGATTGGTTTTTTAAGCTTTCTTGGTATGGGGGCGTGGCTTCTGGTATAGACTTGGGAGCTGATCAGCTCGCTGTATAAACCATGCCATGTACATTCCGAAACATTTCGAACAGACCGATACCGAAGAACTTAATGCATTGATCCGGCATTATCCGTTTGCCACGCTATCTTGGTGTGGCAAGGATTGCCCGGATGCTATGCATCTGCCGCTCTTGTTATCTGGCAATGGCAGTGAGCAACGTCTGCTTGGGCACATCGCTAAAGCAAACTCATTGTGGCAATCTGTGTCCGATGGCGAACCGGTGTTAGCCATCTTTCATGGTCCAAATCAGTATATCTCGCCCAATTATTACGCGACCAAATCCGTGCACGAGCGCGTGGTGCCAACTTGGAATTACGCCGTGGTGCATGTGCGCGGTCGGCTATTCTTTAAACACGATGCCGATGAAATTCGCTCTATCTTGCAGGTGCTTACAACCGAGCATGAGTCACGCCAGAGCTCGCCATGGAAGATTGACGATGCGCCGGAAAAATATACACGCACTCTGTTGCGCGCGATTGTTGGACTTGAGCTTCAGATCGACTCAATCGAAGGCAAATGGAAGCTGAGTCAAAACCAGCCGATCGAAAATCGTCGCAGTGTGCACGATGCTTTATCGTCTAAAGCCGATACCGGATCGGCCGAGATGCTTGCGTTGATGCCTGATCCAGAATAGGCGTCGAGTATGCATTTCCCAAGCTCATTGCCCTCAACACACCGAGATTTTCTGCAACATGCCCTGCCAATACTGCAAGCCAACGCAAAGGTGGTCGGTATCGCGGCGGCAGGGTCGTATATAGACAACACACTGGATCAGTACAGCGATCTGGATCTGGTGGTCGCAGTCGAACCGGACGCGCTTGAGGACCTGCTAAGCGCACGTCATCAAGTGCTGTCCGACCTGGGTGACATGGTGGCGGGCTTTAGTGGCGAGCACGTTGGTGAGCCAAAACTCTATATCACCCTGTTTGCGCCTGAGGTCTTGCATGTGGATTTCAAATTCGTCGCCGTGGATGACATTGGGTATCGTGTGGATAATCCGGTCATTTTGTGGGCTCGAGATGCGCGCTTTGCACGTGCCTTGGCCAAGGAAGATGGGCAGTATCCTCCGCTCGACCTACAGTGGATTGAAGACCGTTTCTGGGTCTGGGTTCACTATGCGGCGTTGAAGATTGGACGCGGTGAGTATTTTGAAGCACTGGATTTCCTGAGCTTCCTGAGAACGCAGGTGCTCGGGCCGCTTGCCTTGCACAATGCGGGTTTACCGCCGCGTGGGGTACGACGCATCGAGCAACACTTACCCGAAGCGGCAAGCGCGCTCGTCGCGACCATCGCAGGAAATGACAAGCATGAGCTGATACTTGCTACAACGGCCGCAGCGGAACTGTACTTACAATGGCGGGATCCGAGCGTGATATCGAACACGGCCGCGCAACAGCTAGCTTGTAGCTATCTGACTTCGTTGACAGAATAATCGCGACAGTTGGCGTCGATAAATTGGTAGGTTAAATTGCTCAGCTGTGTGCGCGTGTTGGAGAAACTGTGATCGTCCTTCAATAAGTGGTATGACACATCGGTAGCTCCATCTTTTGTGAGTGCCTGACGCAGCGGTATGATGTGTTCATCGACCGGTATCACATCGGTATCGGCCACAATCATCAAAATTGGTCGGCCTTTGGCCTGACTGGCACGATTGACAAGATTGAGTCGAGTTGCGTGTTGCAGCACTTCTTGTTGCATTTTGGCACCGGACCATCCATTCAGCATGAACAGTGTGTCGCTGTAATCCATCCACAGTCGAGCAGATTCTGGTGAACTCAGAAAGCCCTTGTCTCCAGCGCCTAAGTTAGCGCCGTCGTAGCTCACTGCGCAACGTACACTCGAGTTGTCCAGTAGTCCGGCGATTGCCATATGACCACCCATACTGTGTCCGATGAGTGAGATTTGCGTCGGATCGACACGCAGCCTGTTTGCGGTTTCTTTTTCCTGCAAGTACTGGATCACTGCTTGCACATCTTGTTCGGCATTCAGAAATGAGAACTCGCCTTCTGCGCCCCAGGCACCACGATAATTAAAAAACACGGTATTCCATCCCTGACGGCGTAAGTCTTGTGCCACGTCGAGATTTTTTTCGTTGCCAGGATAACCATGCAAGAGGATTGCAGTTGGGTGCGGGCCGTGACCGCGTGCTAAATAGGCAAGGCCTGGCATACGTTGTTGTTGCGAGAGGATGGTTAACTCGACCACACTGGCCGCGGGTTCGTTATCTAACTGTTCGCCAAACACGGTGCTCGTGGCAAGACCGAATAGTAGGCTGGTGATGGCTATCGTTAGGTGTGCAGTGATTTTCATAAGCATGTTTCCGTTTTCATCAGGGCTCACTGATTCGAATTGAGTTTAGGTCGCCGGTGGCATTCCCGTCAGGGTTTTGTGCGTCGATGCCAGGGTGAATAATCACGGTGTTGCGAACGCGATTGGATATCTCGAGCGTGCTCTCAGACGGTGAGGTGGTTTGAAGATTGTTGTGTTTCACCGTGGTGTGCCGCACATAACCATGCCCTTCATCCGCGTCGACACTGGCGTTGGGGTCGCAATTGATGTCGGTGTGTTCAATATAGCCGCGACTCGCGTAACCACCGATCAATAGGTCGCCGTATCGACTGCCAGACGCGGTATTGTCTGACACGGTGATATTGCTGGTTGTCACACAATTTTCGGCGCCGACCTCAAATGCCCAAGGCGCGTTTTGTACGGTATTGTGACGCACGACAATGTCACGTGCCCCATCAATGTAGATTCCCGCCGCCCAGGAGTGTTGGTTGCCATAAGCCGGATTGGTGACCGTGCTCATATCGTTGATCTGGTTGTATTCAATGAAGCCGTATCGCGCCGCATCGAGTGGGCCGGGTAATACTCTGCCTGCAACCGTCTGCGTTGGTGAGGTGCCCTCGCCACCAATGGCGTCAATCGCAATATTGTTGGTGCGTGACACTTGGTTATGCATGACTTCCCAGTTACGCACATTGCCATTGATTGCAATTGCCTCGCTAGAGCCGGTGCGGAGGTCTTCTAAACGATTGTATTCGATAATGATGTCGCGAATGGCCGAGGCCTCGCTGTTGCCGGTACCCAACACCGCGATGCCGTGTGCGTTTTCCGCGCCGTGTAAATAGTGTAGAAAGTTATTCTTAATCAGTACGCGGTTAATATTTTCGCCATACAGCAGAATGCCATAGATGTCTGGGTCGCGCGAACTCGGTGTGTTATTAATTCGTCCATCGATACGCAAGCCTTCGACCACAATATTGTGGATGCCGCTCGGGATCAAAAATACGCTGTTTGTGCCGGTATAGGTGATCTTATTGTTGGATGTGCCGATAAGCTTAAGGTTGGATTTGTTTAGATAAACCGGTCCGGTCAGTTGTAGTTGGTAGAGTTCGATAACGCAGGGCGTGTTGCCGCTGCAGTCGTTGATTGCTGCTTGTAAAGGGCCAGTGAGCGGCGTTGCAGGTATACCGTCAAAGGTGCTGATCCAGTTGCGGTCCGGTCGGTTTGAGTCATCGACGGGCGGGGCTCCAAACTCGGGGTTAGCAGGAGTCGGTTTAACGGTATCGTCTAGCAATAGAAGCTGAACTAAAGACGGAATTGCTGAAGGGTGTGCGACTGAGATATTGGGTATCAGTAACAGTAGTAGGAGCGTCAATCGCAAGCGGGTCGTCATGCGACGAATTATAGCGACTGGTTTGAGGGTTGACGACAAATACCGCAAGCGATAATTTGATAACTATGATTTCTGAAAATGCTGTTTTTAATAAGGTCGGGTTGATGACAGCGTAGAGTGGCTTAGGGTTGTTCCCTATATTTGGGTTGTTTCTTGGTTTCCGAAGCAGGGCATTGTGTAGCGAGTGCTTGGTATTGTTCTAGGGAGAGCATCACGACCTGATCTTTCCCCGCACCATCAATCGCGATGGCCTGTTCGGTTTCACAGACACGGCGCATGGTTTTAGCTAAGGATGTTTGCGCAGTCAGATAATCAATACGTTCCATAATCAGTGTCTCTTAACAATCAAAGCCTTTTGAAAAGGTAGACGCGGCTTCAAAATGATTGAAATCGACGGAAACTACCGATAACGACGCCCCAGATCACTAAGTCTGATTCAGTTTCCAGTTCGATGTCCGGGTAAGCGGGGTTCTCAGGCAGAAGCTTGACCAAGCCGCCTCGGTGATAGAGGCGCTTTACTGTTAACTCTCCGTCTAGTGCGGCGATCACAATTTTGTTGTGCTCGGCTTTCAGGGAGCGATCGACAATGAGGATATCACCGGGCAGAATGCCAGCGTTCTTCATCGACTCGCCTTCAACTCGCAACATAAAGGTGCTGTCTGGTCGGCGCACCATATAATCATTCAAGTCCAAGGTGTCTTCAACATGGTCTTCTGCTGGGGAGGGAATCCCTGCCGCGACGCGTGAACTGAATAGGGGGATTTCTAGCCGATGAACGTTGCTGTCTTGCTCAGGTTGTGGATTACGCGATGACGCAGCCTGACTGAATTCGATGACGTCGGGGTACCCGATGAGGAACTCTTTGATATACGTTACACTGCTTTCAGGCACACGAATGGCTTTGGTCGGCTCTTTGTACTTGCCGCTGCCTTTGGGTCGCCCTGCGCCGGGTCTCGCCCCACCATGTGTGTGTTTGATGTCGCTCATTTGAATAGTGTACACATATTCAAATGAGCGTGTCTAGCATTGTTTAACGCGACATCGAAAATTCCATGTTTCGATGTCGTTGTTGGTTATTGTTGGTAGATGACTTGTCCATTTATGTAGGTCGCCTTCACCTCAGTCTCCAACAACTTGTCAGTTGGAACCTGCATGATGTCTTGCGATAGGACTACAAAATCAGCCTGCTTACCAACGCTGATGGAGCCTAGCTGAGTTTCTTGAAATGCAGCGTAAGCCGCACCGAGCGTAAATCCATACAGCGCCTCTTGGCGCGTTAACGATTGTTCAGCATACCAGCCATTGTCAGGCCAACCTTTGGCATCTTGGCGCGCAACAGCGGCGTAAAAACCCTCTAACGGCTCTGGGCGTTCAACCGGAAAATCCGAGCCTAGGGCCAACGGAATACCCAGCTCAAGAAATCGCTGCCAAGCGTATGCGCCTTTAATCCGCTCAGAACCAACGCGATCTTCTGCCCAATACATATCACTGGTCGCATGGGTTGGCTGAACCGATGCAATCAAGCCTAATTGTTTGAAGCGCTCAAAATCACCTTGTGCCACGATCTGTGAGTGTTCGATTCGGTGGCGACCCGGATTGTCCAAGTTGCTCGCAGCTTCCAGCACATTCAGTGTGACCTGATTGCCACGATCACCAATGGCGTGGATATTGACCTGGAGCCCGCATTTGGCCGCACGGGTGGCATGTTTAGTCAGACTTTCTTCGCTCTCGATCAGCAAGCCTCTATTGCCGGGCGCGTCGCTGTAATCTGCGAGAAGCGCCGCGCCGCGCGAGCCTAACGCACCATCGCTATACAGTTTGATGGCACGCGCGCTGAGCATGGCTGATGGATCAATGATGATGCCTTTATCGCACAGGTAATCCAACATCGCATTCGCACCGTCGGCCATGGCGTAAACGCGCACTTTAAGTTTTTTGTCTTGCTGCAATGACTCAAGTAACTGCCAAACCTGCAAAGACGTGCCCGCGTCGTGCATCGCGGTGAGGCCAACTTGCGCAGTCTTGTCCATGGCAAGTTTGAGCTGGGCAGACAGGGTCGCTTTGTCGGCGACCGGCACGTGCGCTTGAATGAGTTGCGCGGCATTGTCGATGAATACCCCAGTCGCTTTGCCTTGTTTGTCGCGGATAATCTCACCGCCTTCAGGTTGCCAATCGCCGTTAAGGTCGCGTGTTGCAAACTGCATCGCTTTGTCATTCGCCCAGTTGGCATGGCCGTCGACGCGCTCGAGCCAGACCGGCCGGTCTGGGAAGGCAGCATTTAAGTCGGCGGCGGTTGGTAAAGTTTTTTCCGGCCAGTCGTTTTGATCCCAGCCGCGACCCAGCAACCAAGCACCTTCTGGCAGCGCCTTGGCGCTAGCCTTAAGCACCTCAATGATCTCCTGTTTACTCTCGGTACCCATCAAGTCAGCGTTACTCAAGCTTTGACCGAGTCCGAGTAGGTGGCCGTGCGCATCAATAAACCCAGGAACCACGGTTGCGCCATCGAGGTCCAGTTGTTGCGCGTCTTGATACGTAGCAAGTAAAGCTTGTTCATTGCCGACCGCTATAATTTTGTCATCTTGGTAGGCAAATGACGATACCACCGGTCGACGTTCGTCTACGGTGTAGACGGTTGCGTTGGTGACTATAGTAACCGGGGACCCAGCGTTCGCAACAACGCTGAAAAAGAACACGAAGGTAAGGCGCAAGCAGAATTTCATAAGGCTCCTCAGAGGTTGATCAGGGGATCAAAAGTGATCGACAACGCTCAAGCCAGCTAAGTCCGGCTCGAGCTAAGTTGAGGCTCACTATAGCCTTGCGCTACTCATTGAGCAACGACTGTAAAGTCGTATTAGTGATGGTGACGAGTTTCGCAGTTGCTTGAGGCACACGTAATGGATTGGCATGCGCGGTAGTTTAAATAATGTGAGGTTGCCAAAACTAAGCCACCAATGGAGGTGGCAACCTTTTCTCCAGTCAATCCAAATACACTGTGGCCGACAAATGCGACCAAAACGAGGATTGCCATGCCAAGAGCGCCAGTAATCACTATTGGCCAGCGACGGTGTTTGCGACAGCCTATAAACAGCGCCACGGTGCTAACAGGAATCACCAGCCAGAGCAGCAACTTATGGAATAGAACCTCTTCGGCCACGGCGCTGATCGACACCATTGGCAACAGGGTCAGGGCGATGGGCGCAACCAAGCAATGTACCAAGCATACGCCTGATAACAAGATTGCAAATTTGTCGAGGGAAGTTGAATTAAGCATGGCGACAATCGCGCTGTGAGTCCGTTTTCAAATTAATGTAATAGTATAACATTAATGCGGGATGGTTGCGCAAGCGAAAACGTGACGGTGTCCTGGTGATGCCTCGTGCTCAAGGTTCAACAACATTGATGATATGAAACTAAGCTGCTTTTGTTACGCTGACGCCAAATCCGCAGTCCTTGATTGTTGCGCTGCTGAACGAATCTGCCCTGATTCATGGATTGGATGACAAGGTGGTGGTTTTACGGAAGCCACAGCCTTGGCGGTCAGGTGATTTCCGTTAAGGGTTTGCCAGCCATACGCACCTTTAGAGTGGTATGGCTGGTAAATCCAGGTCTACGTTATTTCAGACCTTGGTTGATTTGTGCCAGTGCGTCTGAACCGGGGCACAAAGTAGTTTGATCCAGCTGGTTCAATGGCGTGTCTGGAATATTCAGAATATCGTGGAAGTTCTCTGACTCAGGTTCCAAATAAATTAAGCCAGTGAGCAGGCGATCCTTGGCTTTGTGCTCGTGCAAAGTTTGAATCGCTCTGACACGATCAGTCGGATCGTAATTGTCGCTCAATTTGCTGAGTTGGACGGAGTCACCATTATGCAGCGTCACGTTTTGAGTCGAGCCTTGGATTTGATCCAGTGTTATCTCTTGCGCCATCGGCACAAAGTCGACCACCGCACCGGCTTCGACATGCTCGCGCGTGTAGTCGTAACTTTTCGTTGAGCCAGGGTGGTTATTAAACGTGACGCACGGTGACACGATGTCGATGAGGGCAAAGCCTTTGTGCGACATCGCCGCTTTGAGTAACGGCACTAATTGCTGTTTGTCACCGGAAAAGCTACGTGCGACAAAGGTGGCGCCGAGTTCCAACGCGAGTGCTACCAAGTCAATCGCTTCAAACGGATTAATTTTGCCCTTTTTACTCTGTGTGCCTTCGTCGGCGGTCGCAGAATCTTGGCCTTTGGTCAGACCGTAGCAGCCGTTGTTTTCCACGATGTAAGTCATGTTCAGATTGCGTCGGATCACGTGAGCGAACTGGCCCATGCCGATCGAGGCTGTGTCACCGTCGCCGCTGACCCCAATGTAAAGCAGGTCCCGGTTTGCAACATTTGCGCCGGTGGTGACGGATGGCATCCGACCGTGCACCGAGTTAAAACCGTGTGCTTTATTTAAAAAGTAATTGGGAGATTTTGAAGAGCAACCGATGCCGGACATTTTGGCAACCCTGTGTGGCTCGATATTTAAGCCCCAAACCGCCTGAATAATCGCAGCACTGATCGAGTCATGGCCGCAGCCAGCACACAAGGTCGAGATGCCGCCTTCGTATGCTTTGCGCGTTAATCCAAGGGCATTGGTTGGTGAATCCGGGTGTCGAAAACTAGGTTTGTAAAAACTCATGATTAGTTCCTGATAGATCAGCCTCGGTTCTGAGCCGCTGACGAAATCGGTGCCGCCAAGTGTGCTTCAATGGTGTCGTGAATAACTCGTGCGCTGATCGGGTCGCCGTTGTAATGCAGCACCGAGATCAGTGATTTCGGATTTATTTCCAGTTCATTCACTAACAACGATTTAAACTGTGCGTCGCGGTTCTGTTCCACCACGAAAACTTGGTCGTGCGCCTCAATAAACGCATTGACCTCTTCGTGGAACGGGAATGCCAGAACGCGCAAATCATTTGCTGTGTGTCCTGCCGCTGCTAACGATTCGAGTGCTTCACGCGTGGCTTCATGGCTAGTGCCAAAATGGATCACACCAATACGCTGGTTCGAGTCTCGTTCAGTTAGGACTGGTTTTGGCAGGTAAGTCGGTGCCGTGGCCCATTTGACTGCGAGTCGCTCCATATTACGTTGATACGCTTCCCCTTTTTCGGTGTACGCGGCGTACTCATCGCGTGACGTGCCACGGGTAAAAAACGCACCTTTCTCTGGGTGTGTGCCGGCTATAGTGCGATATGGAATGCCATCGCCATCGACATCAAGATAACGTCCAAAACGCGCGCCGGATTCGAGTTCATCGGCAGACAGTACTTTACCACGATCAAAGCTGCGCGCGTCGTCCCAAACCAGCTCGTCACAAATATGTTCATTCATGCCGAGGTCTAGATCGGTCAACATGATCACGGGTGTTTGTAAGCGTTCGGCAATGTCAAAGGCTTGCGCGGTTAATTCAAAACACTCTTTGGGTGTGGAGGGGAACAACAAGACTTGCTTGGTGTCTCCATGTGAGGCGTACGCCGAAATGAGAATATCGGATTGTTGCGTGCGTGTTGGCATGCCGGTCGAAGGGCCAGTACGCTGCACGTCAATCAACACCGCCGGAACTTCGGCAAAATACGCCAGCCCAAGGAACTCTTGCATTAGGGAAACGCCAGGGCCGCTGGTGGCGGTGAATGAGCGCGCGCCGTTCCAGTTGGCACCGATCACCATACCGATTGCCGACAATTCATCTTCAGCTTGGATAATGGCGAAATTGTTTTTGCCAGTCTCCGGGTCGACACGAAATTTCTTAGCGTATTTTTCAAAACCTTCCGCAACCGAGGTCGATGGCGTGATCGGATACCAGGCACAGACGGTTGCGCCACCATAAACGGCTCCAAGTCCACAGGCCGCGTTACCTTCAAGCAACACTTTGCCATCGTTTTTATTGCTGCTGCGCAGTTGTAATGGCAGTGGCTCTGGGTAGGCTTTTTTTGCTTCGTCGAAGCCGAGCTGCAGAGCTTGGATGTTCGGAGGAATGAGCTTTGGCTTACGCGCAAAGGTATCATTCACGATACTCTCAAGCGCACTGAACTCGATACCAATTAGGTGCGCGAGTGAGCCGACATAAATAATATTTTTGAATAGCTGTTGCTGACGCGGATTGGTGAACGTGTTGTTGGTAATTTCCGTTAGCGGCAAGCCAATGTAGTGGATGTCGTCACGGATCAGTTTGAAGTCCAGCGGATAGGTGTTGTCGTAAAAAAAGTAACCGCCAGGGCAAACGCTGTTCACGTCTTCCGCCATGCTTTGCGGGTTGACCGACACCATTAATTCGACCTGCCCACCGCGGCGGCCCAGATAACCCGCTTCAGAAACACGAACCTCATACCAGGTTGGTGCACCTTGAATATTGGATGGAAAAATATTGCGTGGACTGACTGGAATGCCCATGCGAAAGATCGCTTTGGCAAACATGCTGTTGGCGCTGGCCGAGCCAGAACCGTTCACGTTGGCGAATTTGACTACAAAGTCATTCACCACAGGCGCCAAGACCGGCGGCGTGTTCAACGGGCTCATGCGGCTTCCTCCTGCTTGGTGCGACGACCGGCTTGTTCGACCAAAATCGGCGCAGGCTGGTTACCCGCCTTGGTGACGGTGTACAGATATTTTTGCATGTCCCAAGCGGAGGTTGGGCAGCGCTCAGCGCACAACCCGCAATGCAGACACACATCCTCGTCTTTTACCATTACGCGGCCAGTTGGTAGACCATAGGAAACGTACAAATCCTGCTCTTTGTTATTACTAGGCGCGTTTAATTTGTGACGTAGATTCTCTTCTTCGTCATTCTCGGTAAAGGTAATGCAGTTGGTAGGACAGATGTCTGTACAGCCATCGCACTCGATACACTTTTCTTCCACAAACACGGTCTGAACATCGCAATTCAAACAACGTTCTGCTTCAGTGAAGGCGATCTCGGGTGAGAAGCCGAGTTCCGATTCAATTTTGCGACTCGACAGTGCTTGCTCTACGGGCAGGTGTGCAGAGGCTTGCCGGTCATCATCAATAACCTGACTATCATAAGCCCACTCATGAATACCCATTTTGGTGCTAACCAAATTAGTGCCTGGCGCTGGACGATCATCATGCACAGATTTCCCAGATAAAAACAGGTCCATCGAAATGGCGGCCTGATGACCGTGTGCGACGGCAGTAATGATGTTTTCGGGGCCGAAGGCCGCGTCGCCACCAAAAAACACTTTTTGATTTGTAGACTGAAAACTGTGTTTGTCGACCACCGGCATATCCCAGTCACCGAACTCAATACCCAGATCGCGCTCGATCCAAGGGAAGGCGTTGTCCTGACCAATGGCCATGATCGCATCGGTGCATTCAACGGTGACAATTTCACCAGTTTCCGTAATCGTGCGTTTGCCGTTTTCGTCGTAACTGGATTCGACCACGTTAAAGGTCATGGCCACTAATTTGCCATCTTCGACAATGAATTCGCGCGGGCTGTGATTGGCGAGAATCGGGATGCCTTCAGCAAGCGTGTCGTCTTTCTCCCAGGGCGAGGCTTTCATCGCTTCATAGGTTGAGCGAACGGTGACAGTCACCTCTTCGCCACCGATGCGTTTTGCGGTTCGGCAGCAATCCATCGCAGTGTTACCACCACCAACAATCACCACTTTCTTACCAATGTTCTCGGTGTGCTCGAAGGCCACACTCTCGAGCCAATTGATACCGATGTGGACATTAGCATCCGCAGCTTCACGACCAGGGATTTTCAGGTCTTTGCCTTTCGGTGCGCCAGTACCAACAAATACCGCATCATATTGTTTGTCGAGGATTTCGCGAAGGCTATTTACTCGCGTATTAAAGACTTGTGTTACGCCCATATCCAGTACATATCCGACTTCCTGATCCAGCACTTCTTCTGGTAATCGGAAGGATGGAATCTGGCTACGCATAAAGCCGCCCGCCTTGGCATTTTCGTCGTACAGGTCGATTTCATAACCAAGCGGCATCAGGTCTCGCGCAACCGTTAATGATGCTGGTCCGGCACCAATTAATGCGATGCGTTTGCCATTCTTTTTCGCCGGAATGGCGGGCAAGCGGGTAGCGATATTGGCATCGTCTTTGTGGTCTGCGGCGACGCGTTTTAAGCGGCAGATCGCAACGGGTTCTTCATCCACGCGGCCACGCCGACAGGCAGGTTCGCAAGGACGGTCACAGGTTCGACCCAACACGCCTGGGAAGACATTCGACTCCCAGTTAACCATGTAGGCATCACTGTAACGACGTTGACCAATGAGACGAATATACTCGGGGACGGGAGTATGCGCAGGACACGCATACTGGCAATCGACTACTTTGTGAAAGTACTCCGGATTGCTGATATCAGTAGCTTTCATTTAGCTATGTACTCAGTCTGTTTTTGTTTGCTGTTAAGCGGACGATTCAACGCGCACTGAACGAGGTGCAACGCGAACCATTTGTTCGATGGTAGCATGGCTTTTATTGGCACGTATACTGTATTTTTACAATCGTGTTACAACGCAAAATAATGCTACTACCAATGGTGCTACCAGCGAAATTTATTCCACAGTTGCGGGTTGGCCCAGTTGTCTGGGTTGAGCCAATCCGGCGTGCTTTTGTAATCGTAAATGCTGTACTTAAAGAGACTGAGTTCCGATTCTGATGTCGAGTAGGTGTTGACGCGCTTTAGCGCAAAGCTAAATAAATCGGTTAGTTGCCACTGACTTTGATGGGTAGAGTTCCCCAACGGTAGGCAGATACAGTATTGCGCTGCGACCACATCACGTAGCCGCGCCAGGATCTGCATGCCTTGTTGTTGTTCTATATGCTCGAACAGATTGAACGCAACCGCAACGTCGAATCGTTGCGTCATCTGCATGACGTGCATGCATTCTGAGACCGGTACGTGGTGTACCTTACAGTCTTGTTGGAGCAAATTTTTCTGCGCACAGTACTCGTCGAACATGGCCGCATCAAAGTCGCCCAAAGCCAAAATGGTTTGCGGTTGAGCATCGTTGATCAGGGTTTCAATATCAAAATGTACGTCGCGCGGATAAGTCATGCCGAAATGCGTTGAGTGGTGATTGGTTAATTGTAATCAATCCAACTTCATTGCGGGCGGAAAATACCGCTAAACCGTAAATTAGCATTGCTGATTGATGACGGTTTGAGTAGTCTTCCTGTTGCTAATTGCTCAGGCATGTTTGGCATTTAAAACTGCCCTTATCTGGCCTGAGTCGAGTTTCAATTTAGGGAAGCTCTGCATAAATCTGGGCGAGCAAATTGGGCCGCAGGAAATTCGAAATTGAGGCGCGAAACGCGCGTAATGGCTAGCCATTGCGAAGCTTCGCAACAAAAAGTTCGGATTTCCTGCGGTTCAAGTTACCGGTCATGATTTTTGCAGAGCTTCCTTAGGCATATCCGGATACCCAAAAGTCTATGAGTGCACATCTCGAACAACAATCGCTGGCGGAATTCGCTGAGCAAGCTTACCTAAACTACTCGATGTACGTGATACTGGATCGTGCCTTGCCGTTTATCGGTGACGGCCTCAAGCCAGTACAGCGACGGATTGTGTACGCCATGTCCGAGTTGGGTTTGCATAACGCAGCCAAGTATAAAAAATCGGCACGTACCGTTGGTGATGTGTTGGGTAAGTTTCATCCGCATGGCGACAGTGCCTGTTATGAGGCGATGGTGTTGATGGCGCAGCCATTCAGTTATCGCTACCCCTTAATTGACGGGCAAGGCAACTGGGGGTCAACCGATGATCCGAAGTCGTTTGCAGCCATGCGTTATACCGAGTCCCGTTTAGCACCGTATGCGCAGAGCTTGTTGTCGGAGCTCGGGCAAGGTACCACCGACTGGCAACCGAATTTTGATGGCACCATGCAGGAGCCTACCAATCTGCCAGCGCGCCTGCCAAATATTTTGCTGAATGGTGGTTCCGGCATCGCGGTCGGAATGGCAACCGACATTCCACCGCACAATGTGCGTGAAGTAGTCGATGCGTGTGTGCATTTGATTGAAAACCCGAAAGCCACCGTGGCTGATCTCTGTCAGTTTGTGCAAGCACCGGATTTTGCGACTGAAGCCGAAATTGTCACGCCGCGCGCGCAGATTCGAGAGATGTATGAAACCGGCAATGGTTCGGTGCGCCAACGAGCGGTCTACAGTATGGAAGACGGCAATATTGTGATTCACGCCTTACCGTATCAATCGTCTGGTTCTAAAGTCTTGGAACAAATTGCTGCTCAGATGCAGGCCAAAAAACTGCCGATGGTGACGGATCTGCGTGATGAATCAGATCAGGACAATCCAATTCGTCTGGTGGTGGTGCCGCGCTCTAATCGGGTCGATGTGGAATCCTTGATGGGGCACTTATTCGCCACCACCGATCTGGAAAAAAGCTTCCGCGTTAACATGAATATGATCGGCCTCGACGGCCGGCCGCATGTGTACAATCTGCGCGACACACTTAAAGAGTGGATTACATTTCGACTGCAGACCGTGCGTCGACGCTTGCAATACCGCTACGATAAAGTGGTCGACCGCCTGCATATTTTAGAAGGCTTATTGACGGCGTATCTGAACATTGATGAAGTGATCGAAATTATCCGCAATGAAGACAAGCCGAAGCCAGCATTGATGGCGCGGTTCGGTATCTCTGATATTCAAGCCGACGCCATTCTCGATCTGAAATTGCGTAATTTGGCGAAGCTCGAAGAGATGAAGATCCGCGGCGAGCAGGACGAACTTGAGAAAGAGCGTGAGCGACTTGAGTTGCTGTTAAGTTCAGATGCCCGACTAAAAACGCTGGTAAAAAATGAATTGCGGGACGATGCCGAGGAGTTTGGTGATGCGCGTCGTTCACCACTCGTTGAGCGTGATGTCGCGAAAGCCATTGACGCCAGTGAGCTGGTGCCGAGTGAAGCGATTACTGCGGTGTTGTCCACCCAGGGTTGGATTCGCGCTGCGAAAGGGCATGATATCAATCCGCGTGAGTTGAGTTACAAATCCGGTGATGGCTATGCCAGTTCAGCGCGCGGTCGATCCAATCAAATGTTGGTCGCCCTCGATTCTACCGGACGTACCTATGCAGTACCTGCGCACAAGTTACCTTCTGCGCGCGGCCAAGGTGAACCCTTAACCAGCAGTGTGACGCCACCATCAGGCGCTAGCTTTAAGGCCGTGATGATGGGCGCCGACAACGACCAGTATGTGATGCTGAGTGATGCGGGGTACGGTTTTATCTGTGAGATTGAAAACATGCTCACTAAAAACAAAAAAGGCAAGGCGACCTTGAGTGTGCCAAAGGGCGCACAGGCGCTACCGGCATTGCCGATTACGGAACTGGATCAGGTCTACATTGCGGTGGTGACAACCTCGGGTTATTTGACTATTTATCCGGTCACTGAACTTCCTGAGCTGGCCAAAGGTAAGGGTGTTAAACTTATCAATATTCCGTCCAAGTTGTTAAAAGCACGCGATGAGTATGTGCTGGGTGCAACCACGTTTAAACGCGGGCAACATGTGCTGGTCCACGCCGGTAAACGTTACCTGCGATTGAAGGGCCAGGACTTGGATCACTACATGGGCGAACGCGGCAAACGCGGACGCAAATTACCAAAAGGCTTTCAGGCGGTGAAAGCGATCACCACTGAAAAAGCGTCAGCGACGCAAGACGAAATTCAAATTGACTAAGAGGTTGGGTCGTCGCGTCAAACGGACGCTGCCACTTTGATTTCACAACGCATAGAAAACGTATGAACAAACTACAACAACTCCGAGAAATGACCGTCGTAGTGGCGGATACCGGCGAGCTGCCAGCGATTGAAGAATATAAACCGCAAGATGCCACCACGAATCCATCGCTGCTGCTGAAAGTTGCGCAGGATTCGAATTATGCGCCGATTATTGATCGCGCCATCGCGAAAGCAAACGGTGATTTGGTCGACGCGGTGGATAACTTTGGCGTGGATATCGGCTGTGAGATTCTGAAGATCATTCCAGGTCGCGTATCAACCGAAGTCGATGCACGTTTGTCGTTTGACACTGCCGCGACCGTGGCAAAAGCGAAAAAGCTGATTGAACTGTATCAAGCACGTGGGATTGATCGCGAACGTGTGCTGATCAAGATCGCGTCAACCTGGGAAGGTATCAAGGCGGCAGAACAACTTGAGAAAGAGGGGATTCATTGCAACCTAACCTTATTGTTCAGTTTTGCCCAAGCGGTGGCCTGTGCCGAAGCTGGCGTGTTCCTGATCTCCCCGTTTGTCGGTCGCATTATGGATTGGTACAAAGCCAATGGCGGTCAGCAGGAATACGCGCCACTGGAAGATCCTGGTGTGCTGTCAGTGACCCGAATTTATAACTACTACAAACAGCATGGTTACTCGACCATTGTGATGGGCGCCAGCTTCCGCAATACGGGTGAAATTGAAGCATTGGCAGGTTGTGATTACTTGACCATTGGCCCGAATTATCTGGAAGAGTTGCGTAACGACGATGGCGAGCTGGTGCGTCAACTGTCGGCCGACAACACGGGTGATCCACAAACTAAATTGTCGTTGGATGAAGCGACGTTCCGTTGGATGCAGAACGAAGATGCCATGGCAACCGAGAAATTGGCTCAAGGCATTCGTGCCTTTGCCGTGGACCAAGTTAAGCTTGAGAATTTGATCAGTGAGCGCATGGCGGCGGCCTAAGCTCTCCCTCGTCGAGCGCTCCATGATGATCACACGGGCGCTCGACGTTTATCGTATCAAAGTATGCGATTAATTGACTTCCTACGCCAGCAGCTGATTACGCTGCTCGCCTTTGTCAAAGCGCATGCACTGCTTTGTTCACTTGCTGTGCTGGTGGCAATCACCGTCTTGTCTCTAACGCCGTTACCAAAGCTCCCCGAGGTGCCAGGCACCGACAAACTGCATCATTTTATCGCCTATGCGGCGCTGATATTCCCAGTAGCCTTCGCCCAATTACGCCAACGAATTTGGTTGGGGTTTGGCTTCTTCGTTTGGAGTGGTGCGATCGAGTTGATTCAACCGATGGTCAACCGTTATGGCGAGTGGCTTGATCTGGCGGCCAATGGGTTAGGCTTGCTGCTTGGCTATGCGGTCGCGTTATTGTTTCGTCGCTGGCGTGTCTTAAATCTTACCCAGCACACCGAGGATTGAACGCGCGCCCAAGCCGATGGTGATCAGTAAAATGAGTACGCCTAGCAGATTGCTGAGCACGCCATTTCGATGCGCACCAAGCAGCGCTCGTTGATTCAACGCATACAATAAAAACGCGGCAATAATCGGCAGTAGCAGACCGTTGGCAAATTGCGCCAAGAGAATGAGCTTGATCGGTTTAATCCCCGCTAACGCAAAAACAGTGCCGATCAGCAATACCAGGCAGCTTAGCCCACGAAACAGCGCACTGCGCACGTCCGATGAACGGCCACTCAATTCGGTCAAAGCATAGGCGGTGGCCAATGGGGCCGTGATCGCGCTACTCAGTCCAGCAGCCAGCAGGCCTAGCCCCAGCATGTATTTGGCGGCACTTCCAAACAAGGGTTCCAGTTGCATCGCCATATCCGCTGCGCTTTGAACGTGAATGGCATGCGCGAACATGCTGGCGGCAGCGGTGGACGCAATCAGAATGGCGACCAAGCCGCCTAGACCAATCGACACAATGGTGTCCGCCCGGGCAGCCGCTAGATCATCGACACCGCGCCATCGTGCCTTACTGGCTGCGGCATGTAGGAATAAGTTATAGGGCACCACCGTGGTGCCAATCAATGCGATGACTGTCAGCAGACTACCATCCGCAATCGTAGGCTTGAACAAGCCGCTTGCTAAGGCATTGAAGTCCGGTTTTGTTGCCCAGAAGCTGGTAAGAAAAGCTACGCTCATCAAGGCGACGAGAGTCAGTAGTAGTCGCTCAATCAGTCGGTACTTACCCAGCAAGAGAACGAAGGCTGCGGTTCCGGCTAAGCCGAGCGTCAAGCCTATGTTCGAGCTGGGTGTGTCGAATATCACACTGGCCCCTAATGCGGCACCTGCGAGGTTGCCTGCTTGGTACGCTGAGTTGCCGCCGAACAGTGCAATAAACAACAAGCCAAGCAGTGGCCACTTCCACGCTGAATCGCGAAAAACGTGACGCAGAAATTCGCCTAAGCCTTGCTGTGTGACAGTGCCGAGTCGTGTGCTCATCTCCTGAAATACAATGCAGGCCAGCGTGGCGAACAGTAGCGCCCAGAGTAGGGCATACCCATAATTCGCGCCCGCCAGGGTGCAGGCGGTCACCGTGCCGGGACCGATAAACGCGGCAGTCACCATGACTCCAGGACCAAATGAAGGCAGTTTGAAATGCATGCGTGATTGAATGTGTGATAGCTGAAACAAGCTACATGGTAGCCGGAATGCGGCGTGGTTGATAGTTCAATTGTTCGGTAGGTTTATAGAAGCTAGGTGCCTAATAATATTAGCTTATAAGAAGTGAACTAAAAATAATCTATAACCCTATAGAAAAAATCTTAGGTCTGGCTATAATGCGCGGCATGTCCAATGATGATACACAATTTGATCTGCCGTCCGAGTCGGGAACGACCGAGACTAAGTATGCGCGTAAAAAGGTGGCTGCGATTGAAGCGGCGGCCCAGGCATTTGCAGAGAAAGGGTTTCATGGCGCAACCACGCACGATATTGCGGCGGAGATGGGCATCAAGCAAGGCAGCTTGTATTACTACTTCAAGTCAAAAGAGCAGGCCTTGCAGGAAGTATGTGAATACGGCTTTGAGAACTATGTGCAGCAGATGGAAAAAATCTGCGCCAAAGCACAGCCTTTCGAAGCCAAGATGCAGATGATTATTACCTCGCATCTGACCACATACCGACAAAAAAACAATGCGATGAAAGTTCATAACGACCAGCGCCTGTATTTGCCAAAAGAGCGGCGACAGCGCTTAAAGGAACTCGGAACGCGGTATCGGCAGATGCTTGAAAACACCTTACAGGAAGGTGTGCAAGCGGACACAATTCGTGCCGATATCGATACCCATTTCGTCGCGTATTCGATCATTGGTATGTGCAATTCATGGGGCGCTTATCTGGTACGCGATGAGTCGCTCGATCTATTTGACACAATCCAGCAGTGCGCAGATTTGGTTCTGCGCGGTGTACTGAACTAATACTTTTAACCCATTACGAACTATTATGAATACCCCGACCACACCGCAAGTCGCAACCAATGTTACCTGGCACGAAGGTGAAGTTACTCGTGCTGATCGTTTTAACCGTCTAGGCCAGAAAGGCGTCACTTTGTGGTTCACGGGTTTGTCCGGCAGCGGTAAAAGCACCGTGGCGGTGGCTGTCGAAAAGGCCTTACACAAACTGGGCAAGCTTAGCTATCGACTCGACGGCGATAACATCCGTCTTGGAATCAATAAGAATTTGGGTTTCTCGGCCGAGGATCGCACCGAGAATATCCGTCGGATTGGTGAAATCTCCAAGCTTTATTGCGATACCGGCATCATCACCTTGAACAGCTTTATTAGTCCCTACCGTGAAGACCGCGATCAAGTACGCCGAATCCACGAAGAGGGCGGTTATAACTTTATTGAAGTCCATGTGGACTGTTCGTTGGCCTGTGCTGAGCGCCGTGACCCGAAAGGCTTATACAAAAAAGCACGTGCTGGCGAGATTAAAAACTTTACCGGGATTGACGACCCGTATGAGCCGCCGCTGAAGGCTGAAATCACCTTGCACACAGACAAAATGAGTCTGGAGGAAGAGGTGGAAATCATTCTGAATTATTTGCAAGAGCATCGTTATCTGATTCTGTACAAGTAAGCACTGCTCATAACCCTATTACATTGCCGTGATCGAAATCCACGGCACTCGAAACTATTTATTACTCGGAGAACACCGTGATTAAACCACATGGGGCTGATGCCCTGATGCCATTGTTTGTTGTTGATCCTGTAGACCGCGATGCCTTAGGCGCCGCTGCGCAAGACTTTCAACAAGTGCTCGTTAGCTCGGCAACTGCAGCCAACGCGGTCATGTTAGGCGGCGGCTACTTTACCCCGTTGCAAGGTTATATGACCAAAGCGGACGCGCTGTCTGTAGCAGATTCAATGCGTACAACGGATGGCGTATTCTTTCCGGTACCAGTATTAAACCTATTGCCAGAAATTAAAGCGCAAGTTGGTGAGCGTATCGCTCTGCGGGATCCGAATGTCGAAGGCAACCCGATCATTGCGGTGCAAACCATTTCGGCTATCGATGAATTTACCGAGCAAGAATTACAGCAGGTGGCGCAAGCGGTTTATGGCACCACGGACGAGGCACACCCTGGCGTGGCGGCGTTTTTAGCGCAAGGTCGATATGTGGTTGCTGGCGAAATACAAGTACTGAACTTCAGCTACTTTGAAACCGAATTCGCGGACACGTTCCGCACCGCCGTGCAAATCCGCGCTGAAATTGAAGAGCGTGGTTGGAACAAGGTGGTGGCATTCCAAACACGTAACCCAATGCATCGCGCGCACGAAGAGCTATGCAAAATGGCGATGGAGGACACCGGCGCCGATGGTTGCGTAATCCACATGCTGCTCGGCAAATTAAAAGCAGGTGACATTCCAGCCGACGTGCGTGATGCCTCGATTCGTGAAATGGTCAAAAACTATTTTCCTGAAAACTCAGTGATGGTGACGGGTTACGGCTTTGATATGTTGTATGCAGGCCCGCGCGAAGCTGTATTGCACGCATTGTTCCGTCAAAATATGGGCGCAACGCATTTTATTATTGGTCGCGACCATGCCGGTGTGGGCGATTATTACGGTGCCTTCGACGCGCAAACCATCTTCGATACTGACGTGCCTGCTGACGCCTTGGAGATTGAAATTTTCCGTGCCGATCACACTGCCTACTCGAAGAAGTTAAACAAAGTTGTGATGATGCGCGACGTGCCAGACCACGCGTTTGAAGACTTCGTCATTTTATCCGGCACCAAGGTGCGTGAACTACTCGGCAACGGCATTGCGCCACCACCTGAGTTCTCGCGCCCTGAAGTGGCCAAAATTTTGATGGACTATTATCAAAAGTTGGACGCCTAAGCTAAACGGTTAAAAAATCCCCACCAAGCGTGGGGATTTTTTTGTGCCTCCACAAAATGATTGGCCGCTTGGGCTTTGCATGTCCTTGCTCTACACTAGTCCGCATTCAATATAATCGGACAAAAATCATGCAACATCTCTTGGCATTCTTGCTGCTATTTAGTGTCAGTATCAGTGCGTTCAGTCAGACGCCGCTCAGTATCGAACGCATTTTCAGTTCGCCCTCACTGGATGGTTCAGCGCCGAAAAAATTGGCGATTTCGCCGGATGGGCAACGCGTGACGTTTTTGCGTGGTAAGCAAAACGACTACGAGCGATACGATTTGTGGGAGTATGAGATTGCGTCCGGCAAAACCCAAATGCTGGTGAATTCGGACGATCTGCATCAAGGTGATGAGCAGTTGTCTGACGAAGAAAAAGCACGGCGTGAGCGTTTGCGTCTGTCGGGCAGCGGTATTGTGGATTACAGCTGGTCAAGCGATGGTAAAGCGCTGCTGTTTCCACTTGCTGGTGATGTGTATTACTACCGGTTGACGGATGGCGAGCACGCCGCGAGTGTTAAGAAGCTGCTCGATACCCCGGAATTCGAAACCGATATTCAGCTGTCGCCCAACAGTACCTATATTTCCTATATTCGTGAGCAGAATCTGTTTGTAATGAACATTGAGACCGGCAAGGAAACCGCAATCACGCGTCAAGGTGGCGGGCACATCAAATACGGCATGGCGGAGTTTGTTGCGCAAGAAGAGATGGATCGATTGACCGGTTATTGGTGGTCGCCGGATGAGCGCCATATCGCATTTACCCGTGTGGATGAAACACCGGTCAAGGTTATTACGCGCAGTGAAATTTACGCGGATTCGATTGAGATGATCGAGCAGAAGTATCCCTTGGCCGGAACCAATAACGTCGATGTGCAGTTAGCGATCCAAAATGTGTCATCCGGTAAACGTCAATGGGGTGATCTGGGCAAGGGCAAAGACATCTATCTGACGCGAGGCGCATGGGCCGAAGACAATACGCACTTTACCTACCAGATACAGTCACGTAACCAACAGAATCTAGCCTTGTGGGCCTACAACGTTGAGACAGCACAACAGCGCACGCTAATTACCGAAACGGCCGATACCTGGGTAAATCTCCACAAGGCCTTGCGATTCTTAGACGATAAAAGCCATTTTATCTGGGCCTCGGAGCGTGATGGCTTTAAGCACCTGTATCTCTATCACTTGCAAAAGGGTTTGGTGCGACAGTTAACAAAAGGTGATTGGGTGGTGACCTCTCTGGATGCAGTGGACGAAGCCAATC
Source organism: Gammaproteobacteria bacterium (assembly GCA_030426005.1). GTDB lineage: Bacteria > Pseudomonadota > Gammaproteobacteria > Arenicellales > Arenicellaceae > Arenicella. The sequence continues at coordinate 199 of JAUHZM010000007.1, read as the reverse complement.
AGTGGGTCTATTTCAGCGGGCGTAAAGACTCTGCAATCGAGAACCATGTTTACCGTGTGCCACTGAGTGGTGGTGAGATAGTGCGCGTGAGTCAGCGTGATGGATTTCACTCAGTTGAGTTCAGTGACAACGCGTCGATTTACGTAGACAACTTTTCGACCGTCAATACACCGCCACAGGTCAGCGTCCATCAGGCGAG
>JAUHZM010000198.1 GCA_030426005.1 Gammaproteobacteria bacterium | reverse complement strand
CGAGGCACTCGGAGAAGGCGCAGACTCATATGCAATTTTTGCTGCCGGCTCCAACAGTGACACAGTCTTTGACAACGTGGTCGCTCGAAACTCCATCAAGGGTTACGCATCAGGCATTATCTCCAGTACACGAGATATGTTGATCGCGGACAACACAATTACAGATTCTGTTGTCGGAGTTCAGTCTTTTCGTAGCTTAGGTGTGCGATTTGAGCGAAATCAAATAGCCAGCTCTTCGCGTGGTATTAATATTACCAACACCTATAATGACGCGCTGTTGTTTGATGGAAACACCATTAATGCAAACAGCGGCTTTCATATTTACGTTGCCAATGTCAATAAAGGTGCCGAACACGGCAACAAACAAATAACGTTCAACCGCAATACCACCCTAGGCGACAGGGCCGTGGTCGTATCAAACAGTACGGGTATTTTACTCACACAAAATAATTTCTCGAGTGGAGTGCAAATCAGTGATGCAACCGATGTGACTTTTAATGAAAACACGGTTAGGCCGGTAAATTTTGACGGTATTAGGATGTTTGGTGCACTTGTTAACTCAAGGGTTCAGAATAATCAAGTGTATGAACCAACTGGCGCGGAGCGGTTCGTATGCCTTCGAAACGACTTATCTCAGTCGCAAAATGTACAAATCAGCGGGAATACCTGCAGTCGGTAATCTAGTGCTCAGAACCTGAGCAGGCATACCGCTCACTGACTTTATATAAAAAGGCCATTGTCTGTAATCAGGCAATGGCCTTTTATTTTGCCTTTCTGTTGATAATGTAAATAGGAACCATTATCATTAGCAATTGGAAATTAATCCCATTGCGCTCCTAGGCGGTAATGGGAATTGGGTTTTACTTTTTGTTTTTATCGCACAACTGCATCGGTGCCGGACACCCATGCATGGAGAATTATTGTGAGCGTACTCTCAACATCCGTTAAATCACTCGTCGTGACTTCGGCGCTGGTCATTACACCAGCTTTCGCACAACAAACCACGGATAAACCTTTGGAAGAGGTTTATGTGTATGGTGAACAAGGAACAACCGACACAGCGACCAAACTGAACTTGTCATTGTTCGAAACTCCTCAGACTGTGACAGCGATCTCGCGTGTGCAGCTCGAGGAGTTCTCATTAACCACCATCAACGATGTACTGGAGTACACACCGGGTGTGACGGTTGAAGAAGTGGAAACTGACCGCTCTTATTACACTGCTCGTGGCTTTGACATCGTTAACTTTCAGTACGACGGTGTGGGCATTCCATTTATCAGTGGTTTGAATCTGGGGCAACAAGACACCGCGATCTATGAAAAGGTTGAGGTGGTGAAAGGTGCAGCCGGATTGATCACTGGTTTGGCAAACCCATCTGCAACCATTAACTATGTGCGCAAGCGCCCAACTGAGGGTTTTCAGGCAGATTTAGGTCTCAATCTGGGTGAATGGCATGGCCGTCGTATTGAGGGCGATGTGTCAGGCTCTTTCTCTGACAATGTTCGTGGCCGTCTTGTGGCAGTCTACGATAATAGTGAATCTTATCTGGATCGCCATGAAGATGAGACGACATTGGGTTACGGTATTCTTGAGTTCGATCTGGGTGATCGCACCTTGCTGACCCTGGGGCACAGTTACGACAACAGTCATTCCACCGGTGTACTTTGGGGCGCATTACCGCTGTTGTATTCCGATGGAACTCAAACCGATTACGATGTATCCACTAGCAATGCACCAGACTGGACATTTGCGGACACGGTACAAAATCAAACCTTCGTTGAACTGAAACACGCGTTGACAGACAGCTGGGCATTCAATGCCATGCTGACACGCAATACGACCGACTATGAGTCGGAGTTGTTTTATGTGTATGGCGTTCCGGACCGAGCGACGGAAATTGGCTTGTTTGGCTACGCCAGTGGCTATGAGCGTGAAGAAGAGCAGAATAATGTCGACCTATACTTTTCAGGTGATTTCAGCTTAGCTGACCGCACACACCAGTTGGTGTTGGGCTATAACAATTCGGATACTGAATTGTATGAAGCATCGTTCTATGACCCTGTGAACGGGTACCCAGTTTTGGGCAGTGATTGGGCCTTGGGTTTGTCACCGCAACCGAATTTCAGCTTTTTTGATCCAGCGGCTTCTTCGAGTGATATTGATTACAGCCAGGAAGCATTTTATGTGGCGTCGCGTTTGAACGTGCATGACAAACTGTCGGTATTGCTTGGCGCGCGTGCGACTGAGTTAAAACAATCGGGTATCAGTTATGGCGCTGCTGCAAATGCCGACGCTAAGGAAACAGTGCCGTACTACGGCGTTACCTACCAAGTACTCGACGACGTCATGTTGTACGGCAGTTACAGTGAAGTATTCAAACAACAAACTTGGGTGAACGCTGACTTGCAGCCTTTGGGCGCGACCTTGGGAGAGAGCACCGAAGTCGGAATAAAAAAATCGTTCAATAATGAGCGAGCGGTTCTAACTTTGGCGTACTTCTCGTCAGAACAAAGTAACTTCGGGAACTTTGTTGGTCGTAACGAACTGAATATTGCGATTTATGAAGGCATTACGCTGGAAAGCAGCGGTTATGAGATTGAGTTCTCTGGTGAGTTATTTGACGGCTTGAATATTGGTGCCGGATTCACTGATGTCAGTGTCGAAGATCAATTCGGCACGGAAATTCGTAACTTCATCCCGAAAAAATTACTCAAGCTTTCTGCTTCCTATGCGGTTCCTGCTGTTGATGGTCTCAAAGTCGGCGGTATTGTTAAGTGGCAAGATGACGTCACCACTGAAGATAAATTGGTTGGTCAGGACGCGTTCACACTTTTAGATTTGGCTGTCCACTATCAGCTAAATGAGAAACTCAGTTTTTCTGTGAATCTCGAAAACGTGACGGATGAGAAGTACTTCCGAAGCTTGTATTGGGATCAGGCCTACTACGGAGCACCGCGTAACGTGTCTGCGTCTGTGCGCTGGAAATACTAATTACTCATACCAGGGTATGTCCTACCGCGCTGCCTGTCTATGTGATCGGCAGCGCGTTATTATTATTGAGCAGGTAGTTTATGCGCCGCACACTTTTTAAACTTCACAGTTATTCGGCTTTGATCGCACTGATCCCGTTGATCATCGTATCGATCACCGGCAGCATTTTGGTGTTCAAAACGGAGATTGATCAGCTTCTAATGCCGAATTCGGCGGCTTTGCCATATCACCAGCAGGCTGATGTGACGTTTGTGCGCCAAAACCATAATGTCTTACAGGCGCACGTGGAGCAGACCTTTCCAGAGTACATCGTCGGTGCTTGGGAGGTATTTACGGATGGTCAGGAAGCGGATCGCGTGTACCTGGTCAAGAAAGGAACCGATGACTGGTTTAAGGTGTATTTTGATCCGCACGCTAATCAAGTGCTCAGCGAGCCCGTCTCAACCACGTCGTATCTGACGGATTGGCTACTCAACCTGCATTACACGTTCTTGCTTAATGGCATCGGCGATGAACATTCGCAGTGGGGCACGATTATTGGTTTGCTCGCAGCCCTGATTTTGACCTTTCTGGGAATCAGTGGTTTGATTATTCATCGTAAATTCTGGCTGAATCTGTTCAGCCTACGTTTGCACAAGAGCATGCGCGTGTTCTCGGGCGATCTGCATCGATTAATCGGCGCATGGGCATCACCCGTGATTTTGATTTTGGGTGTCACCGGTATCTACTTTAATGCGCTGGAGTACTACCACGAAGTGTTTGAACACCCAAGTGACGAACACTATTACCCGACCAAAGCCTTGTATGATCCGTCGATTGATTTCCAGGGACTGATTGATGACAGTCAGTCGCAGCTGGAGGCGTTTACGCCAACCTACTTGCTGTATCCCTATGAGCCAGAGGTGCATTTTACGGTCTTTGGACATCAGCCACGAGCCAATCCATTCGCCAGTGATTATTCATCGACCGTGACTTACGATCGTGAGAGTGGGGCGCTGATGGCGGCCATCGACGGTCGGGATGCGAACGCAGTTATCAAAGTCACTGACAGTTTTCGCGAGTTGCACTTTGGTTCCTTTGGCGGCCTTATCAGCAAACTCATTTGGTGTATTTTTGGGCTTTCGCCGCTGATTTTAGGTATCACAGGTGTCTACATTTGGCAGCATCGACGGTCAAAAAAGAAAAGATCTACCTTGGTGTATTCTCCGAGTCAGTAGCGCAGGAAGCGTATTGAAAATCGTCTATTTTTCACTAGGTGAAGCGCGCATTTAGCAGTAATATTGCGCCCGTTACATTGGCATGCGCAGTCACATAGCGCGCTTTACACAGATTACGAATTTGGACGCGATTGATCAGACTTTAGCTTCGGTCACACCGTTTCCGGCTGTTAATTCATGGCCGGGAGACGAACTATTATTCGAGCAAATTGCACAAGATCTTGAAACGCAAGGTTTTAGTGTCCAAGCAGCGGCTATGCCCGCAGCGGTCACGGATGCCTTGTACCAACACTCGCAGCGGATGCAAGAGAGCAAGTTCGTCGAGGCCGGAATCGGACGTGGTGATGATTACCTGAAAAACGAATTCGTACGTACCGATGCGATTTGCTGGATCACCGGCGAGTCAGACGCGGGTCAACTCTGGAACGTTTGGACTGCGGAATTACAGGCCTACTTAAATCGACGCCTGTTTCTCGGCTTGTTTTCATTCGAAAGCCACTTCGCGCATTATGCGCCCGGTGATTACTACAAACGTCATTACGATGCCTTTCGCGGTGAAACAAACCGTGTTTTGTCGGTGGTCGCCTATCTCAATCCGAGTTGGACCGCTAACGATGGCGGAGAACTCGTTCTGTATAAAAGCGATGCTGATCGGACTGGCACGCGTGTTGTGCCGCTGTACGGCACCTTGGCGGTGTTCCTGAGTGAGGAGTTTCCGCATGAGGTCTTACCAGCGTCACGAGACCGATATTCAGCGGCTGGCTGGTACCGAGTTAATAGCTCAATCAACGGTAAAGTTGATCCGCCACGATAGTTTTTTACGGTTTCTGAACAGCCGTTTCCATCATCATTATTAAGGATAGTGCCTGTCGCTCTGAGGGCGTATGCTGCCTGCGCTCGGTAAGGATTTGTCGAGCGATTTTACGGGAGGTCGTTGAATAGCACGAAGCTAAACACACTGGGATGGTGTGAAAAGGAAAAGAGTAAGTAGGGGTCATTCACCGCCGTCGATCTGGTGTGGTTGTCACTCGCCTTCCATCTACTTAACTGATGTCTAAAGGACAATAAAAGGAGCAATTAAATGGAACCTAATATTTTTACGCATGTAGATCTCAAAGAGATGCGTCACTATCAGGATTGGTATCGCTATTTACGTAAGTCTAAGTTGCGCGTGTTGATGGTAATTGACGGAAGCCTGACCAACATCAATACCGTGTACGAGTACATGCAGGGCAAAACGCTGGGATGCACACGAATTTCGGTTAAACGAGCTGTCTATGGTTATGGCGGTGGCAACGTGGTGATCAATGTTGCACCGGGTGAAGACGATCCGCACTACGATAACTTTAAATTCACCTCAAAAAAGGCGAATGGGCAGCTGATCCTAGACGATTTCGATGTCATGTTCATCTTTGCAGTTTCTTCTGGGGGACCGTTGCCTGCAGATCAACTTGCGACGCTGCATGAATGGATGAATGCGGGACATGGTGTGTTCGCCACCGGCGATCACTCGACCTTGGGAGAACGCTTAGCCAGTAAAATTCCGCGGGTTGGTAGCATGCGTAAATGGACGGTCGCGGACGGTGTGCCGCCTGGAGGGGGTATGGATCGCATTGATACCAATCAACCCGATCCAACTGACGCATCTCAAATGGCAGGGGTCGGTCTCGTGCTGAACTCAGCGCAAAGCGATGCGTATCCGCAGCCAATCAAAGCTTTACCGTTCAAGAAGCTACGAACTGGCCCATTTACACAGCTTCACTATCCCCATGAAATATTGTGCCATCCCAAGTACGGCACGATTAATGTGATGCCGGACCATCCGCATG
>JAUHZM010000197.1 GCA_030426005.1 Gammaproteobacteria bacterium | reverse complement strand
AAAATATCGATGATTTCGTCGGACAGGGCGTCGTCCAAGTTGCCTGTGGGTTCGTCGGCCAGCAGAATACTGGGGCGATTGATAACGGCGCGCGCAATGCCAACACGTTGTTGTTCGCCACCTGAGAGCGTGATTGGGAGTTGTTTTTCTTTACCCGATAGACCAACTTTGCCAAGCGCTGCGCGAACCCGCTTTTGAATCTCGTCATGCGGCATGCCGATAACGATGAGCGGGAGTGCCACGTTGTCGAACACGGAACGGTCCATCAGTAATTTGTGGTCTTGAAAAATAACACCGATGTCGCGCCGCAATGCCGGAATTTTGCTGTCGCGCATGCGACTCAGGTTTTGGTTATCTACTAGAATCTGGCCAGATGTGGGCTTTTCGATGCGCGTGATCAGTTTGAACAGCGTGCTTTTCCCAGCACCGGAATGGCCAGCCAAGAACACCATCTCGCCAGCATCGATATCAAAGCTGACGTCGTGTAAGGCTTCGTGCCCGTTCGGATAGCGTTTGGTAACGTGGCTAAGCTTGATCATCTTATGATTGAGATTCGCTGAGATCAGGTACCAATGCAGCGGCGAAGGCATCTGCGTCAAATGCCTGCAAATCATTGAAGCCTTCGCCAACGCCTAGATACCGGATTGGCAGCTGGTATTTTTGTGTGATCGAAATCGCTAGGCCGCCTTTCGCGGAGCCATCGAGTTTCGTTAAACACACGCTGTTTACGCCAACCGCATCTTTGAAGTGATCCAGTTGTGACAGTGCGTTTTGTCCGGTGCCGGCATCCAGTATCTGCATCACCTCGTGCGGCATGGATGGGTCGAGATTACCGAGCACGCGGTTGATTTTTTGCAGCTGTTCCATCAGGTCGGACTGTGTATGTAGTCGGCCTGCGGTGTCGATCATGAGCACGTGTGTGCCTTTTACAATGGCAGAGGTCAGTGCGTCATGCGCGACCGCAGCGGCGTCGGCACCATGACCTTGTGCGACTACTGGAATATCCAGGCGACGCCCCCATTCCTGTAATTGTTCTGTCGCGGCCGCGCGAAAGGTGTCGGCAGCGGCAAACATCACTGACCGACCTTGATCCTTAAACTGCTTTGCAATTTTGGCGGTGGTAGTGGTTTTACCAACGCCATTAACGCCAACCATTAGCATGACGTAAGGACGCTGATGCAGTACGTTCCAGGGTTGTTGAGCTGGGCGTACCATATTCGCAACTTCAGTGCGCAGCCCAGCTATGACGCCCGCAGTATCCTGAATCTTTTCCGTTTTAACCCGATTACGCAAGTTCTCGACCAACTTCAGGCTGGCATCGACCCCGATATCGCTGGTGATCAATACCTCTTCGAGCTCCTCAAATAGGTCATCGTCAAGATCAAACGAGCCCTTGAAAACGTGGCCGATCTTGCCCAACAGGCTGTTACGACTTTTGCTTAGGCCTTCTTCGACGGTGGCCGCTTCGGCGTTCAGGTCGGGCGCAGTGTCGGATTTGTTTTTATCGCGGCTGAACAGCCGGGACAGGCCGGATTTTTTTTTCGGCTGTTCCGCATTTGGGTCTTGCGGTGAATTCGTGTCGCTCATTCTGTGTACGTCTATGGTAAGGTTGCGGCCAAGAAAGCTGTGCCATCTTGCGTGGCTCTATTGTAGGGATTGTCTCAGAAATCACAATGAAGCAAGCGAACAAATCAAGCCGTATTCGAATTATCGCCGGTCAGTGGCGTGGACGTCGTTTACCAGTCCTAAGTCATGAAGGCTTGCGGCCGACGACGGATCGCGTGCGTGAAACTGTGTTCAACTGGCTGATGCACGATTTGGCCGGTGCTCGCTGCTTAGATTTATTTGCTGGCAGTGGGGCGTTGGGGTTTGAGGCCCTGTCACGTGGCGCCGAGTTTGTCGCGTTCGTTGAATCTGATAAACGAGTCGCGGCGCAGCTAGGCGAAAATTTGCGTGATTTATCTGCCGAACAGCGTGGTGATGTTCATTGTATGAATGCGCTCGCTTACCTGCGTGCTCGCCCCGCTAAACCTATGGATATTGTCTTTTTGGACCCGCCGTATCGTGCTGAACTGCTTGATGAGGTGGTTGAATTGCTAGCCGATAATGGTTGGTTAAGTGAGCGTGCGCTTGTGTATATTGAGCAGTCCGCGTGTGATCGCGTGCCGTCGGTCCCGGAAAACTGGACCTTGCATCGTGAAGGGCATGCCGGTCAGGCCGCGTATCGCCTATATTTTGTGTAAATACGGTATACTGCGCGCATGAAGAAAATTGCAATTTACCCGGGTACGTTTGACCCAATCACCAATGGCCATCTCGATCTGGTGGCGCGAGCCGAGCAGATTTTTGACGAGGTGATCATTGCCGTGTCCGATAACCCGCGTAAAAACCCATTGTTCACGACTGCGGAACGAGTGGCAATGGTGGACGAAGCGACGCAGCATATACCGCATGTGCGGGTCGAAAGCTTTGATGACCTGTTGGTCAATTTTGTGACCCGTAAGAATGCTAAATTTGTGATTCGCGGTTTGCGCGCGGTCTCAGACTTTGAATACGAGTTTCAGCTAGCCTCAGCGAATCGACGTCTGGACAGCAATGTGGAGACGATTTTTCTGACGCCATTGGAAGCAAACTACTTTATTTCTTCATCCCTGGTGCGCGAAATTTCTTACTACAAGGGTGATGTGAGTAGTTTTGTGCCGCCACATGTAGAGCAGGCGCTACAGAGTAAATGGGCGGTGGATCGCCCAAGTAGCTAAGGTCTGTTGGTAGTAATGAGGATGCTGAGTTGCTCAGCATAGAGATTGACGATGGCGTTGTTTATTACCGATCAGTGCATCAATTGTGACGTGTGTGAACCGGAATGTCCGAATGATGCGATCTATCAGGGCGAACTGATCTATGAGATTGAAACCTCGCGCTGCACGGAGTGCGTTGGGCACTTTAAGGAGCAGCAATGCGTGGTGGTTTGTCCGGTCGACTGTATTCTGGTTGACCCGCAACATCCGGAGACTCCGGCGCAGTTGCAGGTCAAATATTCCGCATTAACGGGTCAGGAGTACGACGCAGACAATGAGCAGTAAGCGACTTACTGCTTGACCATATTCGGAATCCAGGAAATTTTCTTGTACTGCTTATATTCTTTCACGAAATCCTTGGCATTCCAGGTTTTGACTTGCTCATAAAAGCCTGGGCGAATCACTTTTAATGACACCGTGGTGGCACCGTCAAACTTGATGGACTTATCTAGCACTACCGGTGTTGGGCCTAGAAAAATCCATTCAGGGTTTTCGTCCCCTTTGTATTTGACCTGCAGTAGCGCATACGCACCAAGTGGATCCGAGTGGATCTTCAAGGCGATATTGCGTTTACCGCTGCCGCACGCGGACAGAGCGAGGCAGAGCATCGCGATCGAGAATAGTTTGACTAAGTGTTTCATAGGGAAAGGTTGGTTTGGGTTGCGAAAGGCTTATTCGCCTTTCTTTTGCATGGAAACTTTAACAACTTGCGCATTTTCAAGCGCTTCCTGCTCGCTGGCGTGTCGCATGCTCAACCAGAACGAGGTTACTTTTTCATAATAGCCATCTTTTTTCAGGCGGATGGGGATGTGCTGCCGATTGCTGCTGCCATCCTTCCAGAACATGGTAACAGGTGTATTGCCGATAATGGTGCCGTCATCTAAGTTGATGACCTCGGCGCCCGGGGGATCGGATATGAATTTGACTGCGCCATAATGAGCGCCACAGGCAGTTAAACTTAGGCAAGCCAGTGCAATTAATAAAGTGGAGAACGATTTGGTCAACATGTAAGCAGTCTTAAAAGTTTGTTTTGGCCGATCATAACACACCGAAGAACTGCCCTGACAGGGGCCAAAAGTACCGGCAATCATCTGGTAATCTGTGCGTCACTGGAATCCAATTGAGCGGACTCGAAGACGGTCAAATGTTAACCAGTAATTTTTAGAAATTAACCTTGTGGTCCCAATACAGAATATCTGCGGATTTGGCTTCTTCTGCTTCGGCAGCTTTCTCAGCCTCTTCATTCGCTTCGGTCGCCTGAGATAAGAGTGCGGTTAGTTTTTCCTGATACTGGCTGAATTCTTCGTGTTGTTTTACCAGTTCTGCCTGCATTACAGTCAGCTCCTGGAGGCGCTGCTCGACTGTGTCAGAGGCCTTATGGATACGTTTTACGCTTTCTAGACGACGACGCAGCTGGGTATGATGTTCACGGACATAGGTTTCCATGGGCACCATCAGGTTGTTATTCCAGTTGGTCGCGTCGCGCAGGGCGCGTGAGAAAATCTTGCGCGACGCTTGGCAGACTGACTCATAGAAGCGGTTGGTGATCGACATTTGTTCGCGGAAGAACAAGGTCTTGGTATCTTTCAAGTGTCGATGTTTGGATTCCAGTCGAGCGATTTCCTGTTTGAATTTTTCCAGACGCAAACGGCGAACTTTGAAGTTGGCAATGCCGTGGTCCTGCTCGAAATCGCGCGTGATGTTTTCTGACAATGCGGCAATTTCATTCGCTTGCTCAATCGCGCTGTCTATGTAGTAGTTGAGTCGCTCAAAATACTTTGAAATGGTTTTTTGCAAAGTAATCGAGGACGCGCAACGAGCCATATTGTGGCGCGTAATCGCAATCAGTTTTTCCAGTCGATCGTTGCTTAACAACTGCACCAATTTGGTGGTCTCTTTGGAATACACTGCTCGCAGCGCCTGGTAGCGTTGCATGTCTTTTTCAAGTGATGACTTTTCGGACTGGACTTTCAGCATGATGTGCGAAATGACGTCGGTATTCTTGCTGCTGAGTTGTTTGAGCTCAGCTATGTGCTCATCAGCGTCTTTCAGTCGATTGTCCATGATGGAGCTGGCTGAATCCAAAATGCCTTCCAGCGCACCGCGCACCTTTTCGACCACAATCTTGCGCTTTTCTGGGATCAGTTTGCTGGCAATGGCATTTTCCAGAGCTGGAATGTTGCTGCGTTGCAATAATTCAGCGTCATCCGACAGTTTCGCCAATAGGCCTTTCTGTGCTGAAACCGGGAATATATTGGACGGATCGAGATTTAAGGTTTTCGATGTGGCGCGTACCTGTGCTTCAATCTCATTTTGAATTTCGGTCTCGCTGCGAATCCCATCCCACAATGCGTCAATCTTATTCAGTGCGACAAGCTTTCGCTGATTGCGCTCTTTTTCTGATTTTTCGCCATCCAGGTGTTGCTGCCACAGTTCGAGGTCGGTCGATGTGACACCCGTGTCGTGCGACAAAATAAACACGACAGTATGGGCAGTGGCTAACTGATTGATGGTCAGTTCCGGCTCCGCACCAATGGCGTTCAGGCCTGGTGTATCCAAAATGACCAACCCTTGTTCCAGTAACGGGTGAGGCAGGTTGATGATTGCGTGACGCCAGCTTGGAATTTCTACTTCATCGTATTCGTTGACGGGCAGACCGATTTCGGACTCTTCGTCTTCCAGTAAATCGAATTTGAGCTCTTTGGCATATGCCTTGCTGACCAGTTTGTTATCGGTCATGCCGGTCATCGCATCGCTGACGCTTTGTACATCGTCGGCGTCATAGGTGATCTCACGCCACAATGATTTGTCTTTTTTCAACTCGAATAACGCGCGCTCATCTTTGCGCGATTCGATCGGAAGTAGGCGAATGGAACTGGGCAGATTCGGGTCGTACATCAGCTCGGTCGGACACATCGTGGTGCGGCCCGAGCCGGATGGTAAAATACGTTTCTTGTAATTGCCGAAGAAGATGGTGTTGATCATCTCTGACTTGCCGCGTGAAAATTCCGCGACAAAGGCGACTGAGAGATTGTCGTCGGCCAAGGCACCCAATACGTTTTCGAACTGGTGGTGTGTTCGCAGGTCGGTAACGTTCTTAGCTTTAAGAAAGGTGCTCAGATCTTGTACTGCGCCGCTTACTGCGGTACGCCAGTCAGAGTATTTCTGAATATCAGATTGAAGATTCTTTTCGGTCACTGTCGAGCTCGTTTTGTATCGAAGTTACGTCGCACACCTTGTTTTA
>JAUHZM010000196.1 GCA_030426005.1 Gammaproteobacteria bacterium | reverse complement strand
CAGTCGCTTCGCGGGCAGAAATAGCTGAGCTGTAGTCCAACAAGTTCTCAATCGCCAACTGTAGCTCCTGACTACCCTTGACCAGAATGTCGGTAACTGAGCGTTGTTCGTCGTTGATCGGTCCTAATATCTCATCTTGTAATAAGGCTGCCCCTTCTTTGATTGAGGTCAGCGGAGTCTTAATTTCGTGTGAGATATGTTGTAAGAATTGCGTTTTCTGTTGTTCACTTGTGAGTAGCCGTACACGCAGCTTTTCCAGGCCCTCTCCCATTTCCTGAAAGTTTCGCGCTCCGCTGATTGTGACCGGTGCACTTAGCTGCTCGTGACTCAGAAGGTCGATCGCGCTAGTGAGTTCTCTTAGTGGTCGATTTAATCGCTGGCTCAACAGGACGATGACGAGAGCGCTTGCCAGCAGAATGCCGGTTCGCAAATAAAGCACCGCGGTTCGTACATCAGATAGCGCGTAAGCGACCGCGGTATTGTTGGCATTTGTCTGATCGAGGGAGGGTGATATCGAGAACGGTAAATTATTGCCCCGTATCCACGTTCCCACAGACATTAGCCAAGCGCTGCGCGAGGAAGTAGAGAGTGCAAATTGATCGCCGTCGAAGGGGGATAATTGAGCTTGCTCAATGCGGTGATCGAGCGCACGCAATGAAAGAACTGTAAAAGCCAGTGCCGGTACTGAGATGACCAGGTAGGCTATGATAAGTTGTTGTCGGATAGTCGCCGATAAATTGCGGGTGCGCATCGACTAATACTAGCTCAGTGGTCGAGCGCTCACAATACGTCTGATGTCCGCGAGGCAATGAGTGCAAAAAGGTTTTAGGCCGCTTAATCTGTGGGAAAGCACATTTTTTATCGGTCCAAACCGGTGTATTATGTCGCACTTTCGTATGCTAACTGGCCACAGCCACTAATTTGGACATGGTTTCACCTTCATCAGACAATCCGGCAATTGCAGCTCTATTGTTTAGTTGTGTCGATGCGGTCGGTATTATCGCTGATCTTGCCAACTTTTTTGCAGAGCGTGGCTTAAACATCTCGCGCTATGAAGAGTACACCGATGACGGCCATTTTTTCTCACGTTTGGAGTGGCCACTGAATGATCGTTGGGAAGACGAGGCCGCCTTTGATAAGGAGTTTACGGCCATGGCACAACGTTATCAGGCAAGTTTCGATGTGCGGTTTATGAATCAGCAACAGTCGGTTGGATTGTTTGTGTCTCGACAACCGCATGCCCTGATCGAGATTCTCAATAAATACGAAGCCAATTACTTTCCGAACATTGAGGTGAGTTTTATTCTGGGCAATCATGAATCAATGGGGCGCATCGCGGATCGACACGGTCTGCCATTTTTTCACATTGCGACGGATGGCGATGTGGCAGCGTATGAGCGTAAACAACTCGAGATTGTGCATCGCTATAAGCCTGATTTTATTGGTCTGGCGCGTTACATGAAAGTATTGAGCGAGGACTTTATTGACCGTGCGGGATGCCCGATCGTGAATATCCATCATTCGTTTCTGCCCTCATTTGTTGGGGCTAAGCCGTACCAGATGGCGTATGACCGAGGGGTTAAGTTGATTGGCGCGACCTCGCATTTTGTTACCGCTGAGCTGGATCAAGGGCCCATCATCGAGCAGGATGTGGCTCGCGTAGTCGCAGGTGCGTCGGTGCAAGACATGGTCAAAATGGGGCGCGATATTGAACAGAGAGTATTCGCACGCGCCATGCTGAAAGTGCTCGAACACAAAGCGATTGTGCACAAAAACCGCACTATTATTTTTAATTAGAGTGATCAAACATGCAGTTTAATGGGCAGGGCGCGCTCGCGTCACAACATCTTCAACAGTTGATTGATCAACAGGTGATTCGACTCGATAGTCCGCCACAGTCGGATCAGATTCAACCAGCCAGTATCGATTTACGACTTGGTACGACCGCGTATCGGGTGCGATCATCATTCCTGCCAGGCAAAGACCGTACTGTGAAGCAATGCTTGCAGGACATGGCTATGCACAAAGTCGACATTAGCCAAGGCGCAGTGCTGGAGAAATCCTGTGTGTATATCGTGCCACTGCAAGAGAGTCTCGCCTTGCCTGACACACTGCAAGCGGCGGGCAATCCGAAGAGTTCAACTGGCCGGATCGATGTCTTCACGCGACTGATTACGGATTATGGTGTGGAGTTTGAGCAGGTACCTGCGGGTTATACGGGTCCCCTATATGCTGAAATCGCGCCGTTGACTTTTAGTGTGCTGGTGCGCACCGGTTCACGGTTATCGCAATTGCGTATTCGTTCAGGCAAGGCGGCGATCGACAAACAAAGCCATTATGATCTGCAGCTGAAAGAACGTCTGGTGGATGCGAATCTATCGATGCAGGACGTGCGAAATGGGGTGCCAGTCAGTGTGGATCTGGCGGGCGAGGGTGAAGACAGACTAGTTGGGTTCCGTGCCAAGCGCCACTCCGGTGTGGTGGATGTCGATAAGCCCGGCGCGCATCCGTATCTCGAATTTTGGGAGCCGCTTCACACGACTGCGGGTCAATTGATACTGGATCCTGGTGAGTTTTATATTCTGGTGTCTAAAGAAGCCGTTCACGTGCCGTTTGATTACGCGGCTGAGATGGTGCCGTATGACACCTTGGTTGGTGAGTTCCGAGTCCATTACGCAGGCTTTTTCGATCCTGGGTTTGGTGCCGCTGCAGCCGGTGGTAAGGGTGCGCGCGCAGTGCTCGAGGTACGCAGCTTTGATGTGCCATTTTTGCTTGAAGACGGTCAGAACGTTGGGCGTTTGGTGTATGAGACAATGCTGGAAACCCCAGATCGTATTTATGGTCAGGGCGTGCCGTCAAACTATCAGGCGCAGGGGCTAAAGCTCAGTAAACATTTTATTATGGGCTAAGAAAAATTCACCCGATCGGGTGAAGTCAGGCTTAAAGGGGTGTTCTATAGTTTCTATCGATTCAATACCGAATCAACGCAGTGGATGCGTTTAACTAAGATAAGGAGATTTTATCATGCAAACTAAACACCCAATTGTTCGTTCATTTTTGCTAACCGCGACATTAGCGGGTGCCACAATGAGTCTGCCAGCTACGGCGGCCAGCGCCTGCAAAGGACTGGATAACAAAGCGTGCGGTGGTAACTCAGCTTGTAGTTGGGTCGAAGGCTACGAGCGCAAGGACGGGCGAAAAGTAAACGCTTTTTGTCGTACTGCACCCGGGGCTAAGAAAGCTACTAATGCGGCGACGGAGAAGAAGGCTAAGAAGTCGTCTGCAAAGAAAGCTGGTTAGACCCAGTTCACGGTTTGTTCAGCACCAGAGAGGCGGTTTGCCTCTCTGGTTTTTTGATTGGGCCCTCATATCGGTAATACAACACCTGCATTGAAATCCAGCTAGAACGCTAGAGAATAATTTGAACTAATCGGCTGTTCTTTAACGGAGCGAAGCGATAAACAGGCCGCGTTTTGGCGCAGGGTACCCTTCAATAGTTTTGCTTTGATCACTTGGGTCCAGGAACTCTGCCAGAGAGTGAAATTGCATCCACTCTGTTCGGCGTTGTTCATCGGTAGTGGTGACCGTCTGATCCACGCATGCGGCATTGGCAAAACCCGCCTGGTCTAGCAACGATAAAATATGCGCGGGTGTCATCACGCTCCAAACATTACGCATCATGGCATAACGATCGTCCGGGCGTAATACACCGCCTTCGATGTCGTCAACAATGAGCGTTTCAAGCACGAGCTGGCCCTCGGGCGTCATCAAGGATTTGAGTTCCAAGAGGTGGTTTATCGGGTTGCGGCGGTGATATAAAACACCCATGGAAAATACCGAGTCAAAACAGCCCATGTTGTCGGGCATGTCCTCTATGCCAAGCGGCAACAAGTCAAAGCGGCTGTTTTGCGCGTATTTCTGAATAGCTGAGTGTTGCACCACAAAGCGCATCGATGGGTCGATTCCCAAAACGTATTTGGCTCCGTCGCCAAGCATGCGCCAGCAGTGATAACCGTTGCCGCAACCGACGTCGATAATACGGTGGTCGTTGAGTGGTTGAATGTGGGGCTGAACACGTTGCCATTTCCAGTCTGATCGCCACTCAGTGTCAATAAAAGTATCAAAAAGCTGATATGGACCTTTGCGCCAGGGTTTTAGAGCGAACAAGCCATCGTGCAGCTGTTTCAATTTCTCACCCGAAGCATCACTCGGTAAGCCGAACGTCACGGTATCGCGATCAAGGTGGCATTCTGAGGGGCTAATGTTTGGTAGCTGTTCGACAATAGCTTGCCAGCCCGCCAGGTCACCGTGGCGTTTGTGATCACTGCGACGAGCTGTTACTGACCTGAGCTGTGAGGCCCAGCGAGAGAATTCGGTGCGCGCAAAGAATGAATCGAACATGCCTATTTTACCGCCAACAATGAGATGAACTGTAAGTTCTGGATCCATGGGGTGATGGTTTTGAATCCAGCAGAGCGCAGTCTGGAGGTATGTTCCTCCAGTGTTTCTGGGATTAAAACATTGTCGATGGCGTCACGCTTTTTGCTGATTTCCAGTTCACTGTAATCTTGGTCTTTCTTGTACTGATAGTGGATGCTCGCCATGAGGTCTGCCGTGTCAGCGTCAGAAAATTTTAATTTTTCTGACAACACCAAAACACCACCTGGATGAAGGCTGGCGAAAATTCGCTCCAACAATGCCTGCCGGTCGGCTAATGGAATAAATTGCAAAGTGAAATTCATCAATACCATTTGCGCGGGTTCAAAATCGGTATCTTGCAGGTCCTGCAATACAAGCTTGAGCGTGTCTTGGTTTAAATGTGATAAGTTTTGCTCTGCCTCAGCGAGCATGGCAGTGGAATTATCGATGCCAATCAAGCGTGCATTGCGTTGGTCGAAGCCCGTGTGCATTGCCAGTAAACCAGCACCCAAGGAACAACCCAAATCATAGTAGTTGGTGTCAGGTCTAAAGAATGCACGTGTCAGTGTTGGTAGCAGTTGCAAGATCTGTTGATACCCTGGCACCGAGCGCGAAATCATGTCTTCGAACACCGCTGCAACGCGGGCGTCGAAACGAAAACTGCCTGGTAGTCCGTCGACAGTTTGGTAGAGTGTGTCTTTCTGATTGGTCATCGTGGGTACCTCGTGTTGCGGGGCATAGTATAAGCCAATGCACAATAATTGGTATGTCGCATTGATCATAGCCGCCAACGGTGCAACAAGGTACACTCCCCAACTGACTTGGCAGGTAGGAACAGACGATGATTCAGCAGGTAATTACAATTGTGGCGCCACTATTTCTGGTTGCCGCCGTTGGCTACTTCTACGGTGCGCGAATGCGACCAGAGATGCGCATCACTAATCAGCTGGTGATGGACATTTTTATGCCTGCCTTGATTTTTCACGTCATGATTCAGGATGATTTTGTGCCGGCGCAGTATTTTTCATTAATGATGGCTGGTGCGCTGCTTATGTTGGGTTCGGGCGTCATTGCGCTGCTGTTTTCGAAAGTAGTAGGTATTACTTGGCGAGCGTTTGTCCCCCCAGCTATGTTTTCGAACTGGGCCAATCTTGGTCTGCCCCTCTATGTGTTCGCCTTGGGTGAACACGCCTTGGGGGCCGGGGTCATGTTGGTCGTAGTAGGTAATATTTTTTGTTTTACCATCGGCACTTACATCTACTCGGGGCAATTATCGAGTTTGGAAGTGTTGAAGACGCCAATGATTGTGGCAGTAGTCGTGGGCGGAGCGATTAATCTGCTGGATGTCAGCATGCCAAATATCTTGTTGGTGCCTATCAATATGCTGGGGCAGGTGGCGATTCCGCTGATGCTGTTTTCGCTTGGTGTCCGTTTAACCCGCGCCAGTTGGCGGGATTCACACTCCGGTCTAATTATGGCCGTATTCTGCCCCGTGGTGGGTGTGGCGCTGGCGCTGGTATTGCTTCAGGTGTTTCCAATGAGTGATTTGCATCGATCGATTTTGATCCTGTTTGGTGCGCTCCCGCCTGCCGTGATCAATTTTATGTTGGCCGAGCAATATCAAACTGAGCCGGACA
>JAUHZM010000195.1 GCA_030426005.1 Gammaproteobacteria bacterium | reverse complement strand
CATTCTGGTGCGCTCGGTTGGGTTGCCTTTATTGTGATCGGTTCATTGTACTCCGTGTTGCCAAAACTGTACGGCAAGCGCGAGATGTACAGCACTGACTTGATTAACGTGCATTTCTGGATCAGCACCATTGGTGTGGTGGTGTACATCGCCTCTATGTGGATTGCTGGTGTTATGCAAGGCTTGATGTGGCGCGCTGTGAACGATGACGGCACCCTGACTTATGCCTTTATCGAGAGTATTAAAGCAACGTATCCCTATTACGTTATGCGTTTGGGTGGTGGTCTGTTGTTCCTGATTGGAATGCTGATCATGGTTTACAACGTCTATAAAACGATCATGAGCCCAGCGGAAACAAGCACTGACGCTGAGAAAATGGTTAAAGCTACCGAGGTGCCAGCATGATTAAGCACGAAACAATTGAGAAAAATACCGGTTTGATGGGCGTGTTGATCGCCCTAGTAATCAGTGTGGCAGGTATCGCCGAGATTGTGCCACTTATGTTTCAGGCACAAACCACACAACCTTCTGCGGGCGTAGAGCCGTACCCAGCACTCGAACTAGCAGGTCGCGATGTGTATGTGAAAGAGGGTTGTTATAACTGTCACTCACAAATGATTCGCCCATTCGTTTCAGAAAGCTTGCGTTATGGTCCGCCATCTATGGCCGGTGAGTCAGTCTATGACCGCCCATTCCAGTGGGGTTCTAAACGAACCGGGCCGGATTTGGCACGTGTCGGTGGCCGCTACACGGATGAATGGCATTTGGCGCACCTAATTAATCCACGTGACCTCGTTCCTGAGTCGAATATGCCGGGTTTCCCATGGTTGTTGGACAATGAAATTGATGGTGATCTGATCACCACCAAAATGAAGACCTTGCGATTTTTGGGACATCCGTACACTGAGGAGCAGATTGCCGAGGCGAAAGCGGCTGTTGAAGGTCGAACTGAAATGGAAGCCTTGATCGCGTATCTACAATTCCTTGGCGTAGCAAATAATGGGAGGGCTCAGCAATGATCTCGATCTTCAATGGCGTGATGACGGGCGTATTGATCGTCATATTTCTCGGAATCTGGGTTTGGGCCTGGAGCAGTCGAAACAAATCAAAATTCGACTATATGGCGCAATTACCGTTGGAAACTACCCAGGAAACCAGTGGGGTAAAAGAGCATGACTAACTTTTGGAGTATTTTCATCATCGTCTTGGTGGTCGGCAATATCTTGGCGATGGTCTGGCTGTTATTGGCCACCAGTCGATCTAACGGTATGAACGAGGCCGAGACCACCGGTCACAAATGGGATGGGATTGAAGAGCTGAACAACCCATTGCCGCGTTGGTGGTTAGGTCTGTTCGTATTAACCATTATTTTCGCCGGTGTTTATTTGGTTCTGTATCCAGGGCTGGGTTCGTATGAAGGCACACTGAACTGGTCTCAACTAGGCCAGTACAGCGATGCCAAAGAAGTCAATCGGGCGCAGCAGGACGAATTCTTTGCTGAGTTCGCTGATTACACCGTGCCAATGTTGGCCGACAATGCTAAGGCCATGGAGACCGGTGAGCGTTTGTTCGCCAATAACTGTTCTACCTGTCATGGTTCGGATGCTCGTGGCGCCAAGGGGTTTCCAAACCTGGCTGACGGGGATTGGTTGTACGGCGGCGAACCGGAGACCATTGTCGCTTCGATCACCGAAGGCAGAGCTGGTGTGATGCCGAATCTGCGGCTCAACGGGGCGGATGTAACGGTATTGGCACTGTATGTGCAACATCTGGCAGGGCGTAAAGATGTGACCGAGTATGCGATCCAGCGTGGCGAGTCGTTGTTTGGCGTCTGTGCTGCCTGCCACGGACCTGAAGGTAAAGGCAATCAGGCGATCGGTGCGCCGAATCTGACCGACGACGTTTGGTTGCATGGCCCGCGTGAAGCAGATATCGAGCACGTGCTGCGCAACGGTATTCAGGGCAATATGCCGAGCTTTAAAAACGCACTGAGTGAGAACGAGATCAAGTTACTTGCAGCTTATGTAACCTCGCTTGGTAAACCCGCTGAGGCTGGAGAGTAAGCAATGGAGCAGTCGCGAGCACCATCTAAGCAGATGATTCGTCTGGGTGTTGTAGTTTGGGTGTCATTTTTATGGGCCGCGATTGCGACCATGCTGTTTTTCGCCACATTCGATCCTGAGGAGTTGTCTCAGTTGGCGACCTTTCCAATGACGCTGGATCGAACCTCGGGCTACAGCATCGGATTCCTACTATTTTGGGTTTTATTAATGTTGAATGGTTGGATCGTCACCTGGTTGCTGCAATCAGGCAAACCGTCAGGTGACGCGCTGCCTGCTGCAGAGGGCGAGCGTCATGAGTAAACCGCTGCAAGATATTCCAGTCGAAGTTAAATTATACGAGAAGAGCGATAAGATCTATCCGCGCGAAACCAAGGGCCGGTTTCAGCGCCTCCGGGTCGCGAGTGTTTATGCGTTGTTGGGATTGTATTACGCATTGCCCTGGATAAATTGGGATGGACGCCAGGCTGTGCTGTTCGATTTGCCTGCGCGTAAGTTTCATATTTTCTTTTTGACATTCTGGCCGCAGGACTTCATTTTTCTGACCTTGTTGCTAATTTTGGCGGGCTTGTCGCTATTCTTTTTCACGGCGATCGCGGGGCGTGTCTGGTGTGGTTATGCTTGTCCACAAACCGTGTGGACCGAGGCGTTTATCTGGATGGAGCGCTGGGTAGAAGGAACACGTGCTCAGCAAATGAAGTTGGCCAGTGCGCCAATGAGTTGGGAAAAAGCCCGCAAACGCGTAACCAAGCAAGTACTCTGGATCAGTTTTGCGTTGTTCACTGGATTAACCTTCGTAGGCTACTTTCAACCGATTCGTGGGCTGGTGGTAGATTTCGCGCAATTCCAGGTAGGCGGCTGGGCGTTATTCTGGGTCCTGTTCTACGGGTTTGCGACCTACGGCAACGCAGGATTTATGCGTGAACAGGTTTGCAAATATATGTGCCCATACGCCCGTTTTCAGAGTGCGATGTTTGACCGTGATACGCTGATCGTTGCCTACGATACGAAACGTGGTGAGCCTCGTTCACGGGGTAAGCGACGTAAAGAAGATGCGGAGTCCGAGCTAGGCGACTGTATTGATTGTGGTATTTGTGTGCAAGTGTGCCCGACCGGCATCGACATACGCGACGGCCTACAATATGAGTGTATTGCCTGCGCGGCTTGCATCGATGGTTGCGACGAAGTGATGACCAAGGTTGGCTTGCCGACCGGATTAATTAAGTACAGTACTGAAGCGCAGGATCAAGGCGCGCACAAGTCGTTGTTGCAAACCCTGTTGCGTCCACGCGTGATTATTTACGCGACTTTGTTGGCGGTGGTATTCACTGGATTTATTACAGCACTGGTCATGCGCAGTAGTTTTCAGGTTGATGTTCTGCGTGATCGAAATGCATTCTTTCGCTGGGCTGAAAATGACACCATCGAGAATAGTTTCCAAGTGCGTGTGATGAACAAAAGTCAACAAGATCAATCTTATATCGTCACTGTGCATGGCTTAAACCAGGCGCAAGTCGTTTGGGCAAAGCCCGATCTAGATGGCAATTCACGCGTCGTGCCAGCTGGCGAGATCGGTGAATTTACAGTGTTGGTCCAGTTGCCAGAGAATGCTGAGTTTAAGCGCTCTCAAGTTATTCAGCTGGGCTTTGAAGAAACACGCGGTGACAAGCCAGAAACCGTGACTGAGGAAACTCGGTTCTGGGGTCCGAAGCGCTAAATTAGACGAGCAATTTGTTTATTGAGGAATTTATGTTAACTAAAGCAAATACAACAGAGACGCAAATAGAGTCAAAGGCCTGGTATCGATACATGATGGTGTGGCTGGTCATCGCCTTGCCGTTGATTGTGGTGATTGCATCAATGGTGACCGTGACGATTGCGCACCAAAATGCGCCTCAGCTAGTACCAGTGTCGAGCGAATAACCACGTGTCAGAGCCACTGCCACTGTCGTTGCTAAATGATGTCGCGCGTAATTCTCGCCGACAGAAACCGGATGCTAGAAGCGAGCCTGATGCTCAGCTTGTGTGTTTTCATTGCCATGAGCCGGTCCCCAAATTTACCGATATTCGCCTTGATGTTGACGGCGTCAGTCAACCAATGTGTTGCCTTGGCTGTAAAGCGGCGGCGGAGTTAATTACCGGTTCGGGTTTGCAACAGTTTTATCAGCATCGGCAAACTCGGGAGTCAGACATTTTCTATGCTCGTGTGGCACGTGCGGACTCGTTGGCACCGCTAGCGGAACTGGCTCAGCGTTGGCAATATTTGGATTCAATCGAGCATGCGAATGAGTACGTCATGGTCGGCGCGCGGGGTACGCGAAAACTACGCCTGAATGTGGCCGGTTTGTACTGCTCGAGTTGTTCATGGCTCATCGAGCGTGCAGTTAAACACCAAAATCCGTCCGTTGGCGTCCACGTGGATATGGCGAGTGGCGCAGTTACTCTGGATGTGCCTGACGCAGAGTCGTGTTTGTCGGAGTTAGTCGCCACCATTGCACAGCTCGGGTACCAACCCCAACCGGCGAAGATCGGCGACTATGAGAGTCGCGCGGCGCATCAGCGAACCGAGCGATTGACTGCTTTGAAACGAATCCTAGTCGCTGGACTGGGTACTATGCAGGTAATGACCTTCGCGGTTGCCACCTATGTACATGGAGACAGCCTACCAGGGCTGTATGAGCGCTATTTTCATTTAGTTAGTCTACTGGTGGCGACAGCGGTGGTGTTCTATTCTGCAAAGCCATTTTTCACTAACGCATTGCGCGACCTGAAACATCGACGCATGGGAATGGATGTGCCGGTCGCACTTGCTATTGGTGCGGCCTACGCGTCGAGTGTTTTCACAGTATTGGCAGGGCACCAGGCGCACGTCTATTTTGACTCCGCCGTGATGTTTACCTTTTTTCTATCACTGGGTCGCTACGTCGAAATGCAAGTGCGGCATAAAGTGCTGGGTTCGCCCGATGAGGTCATGGCCTTACTACCATCACGGATTCAGGTGGCGCGTCAGAATACGCCAGGCAACTTAAAAACGCTCGATATTCAGCCTCAACACGTGCTGCCTGGTGACCGGATACGGCTAAGCGCAAACGACGTAGTGCCATTTGACGCCAATATTCTCGATGGCGTTATTCAAGTTGACGAATCCACAATTACCGGGGAGTCGGTCCCGGTCTTGCGCAAGGCCGGAGAGACTATTTCAGCTGCCAGTCGGGTAGTGAGCGGCACCGCTGCGATTGAAGCGCGTTTACCTTGGGCCGAATCATCCATCGCTCGGATTGAAACTCTGTTACAGGATGCGGACCGGCAGGCTAAAACACAAGCCCACTGGGCAGAACAATTAAGTCGGCATTTTGTGCTGGCAATTTTGTGCATCACCGTCGTTGTTGGTCTTGTGTGGTATTGGGTGGATTCAAGTCGGGTTTTCGAGGTTTGTCTGGCGATGCTTGTCGCATCTTGCCCATGTGCGTTTTCATTGGCTGCGCCGGTTGCACGAAGTGCGTCAATTCGTGTTTTGCGTCGCCTTGGTGTGTTAGTTAGTAACCCCGATGCGCTGCAAACTGTGCGCAACATATCACTTTGGTGTTTCGATAAAACGGGTACTTTGACGCGAGGCCGCCCCGAAGTGGTCGCGGTCCAACGGATGAGCTCCTTGACCGAGCAGGAATGCTTGGCGCTGGCGGCCAGTCTTGAGCAGCAGTCCGATCACGTGCTCTCGGCTGCTTTTCAGGGCGTAACCGACACCAGTGAAGCAACAGATTTTAGTGAACATATAGGCTTTGGCGTCACTGCCGTTGTGGCTAAGCGACGCTATTACTTAGGTCAGCTGGACTGGGTGGCTGATAAACTCGCATTGACAGATGGACGACCCGATGCTGCATTGAGTGGGGCAGCCTATGCGAATGCGAGCATGGTTGCTTTAGGCGCAGAAGGGCACGGCTTAGTAGCAATTTTCTACCTTCAAGACGCACTGCGTGCAACAAGTAAAGACGCCATTCGCTGCCTCACGACACGTGCCGCCAG
>JAUHZM010000006.1 GCA_030426005.1 Gammaproteobacteria bacterium | reverse complement strand
TCCCCAATGTGCAGTCACGTAATAATTTTTACTGGACTGCCGAGATCGACACCTTGGGTGATCGTGACGATATCGCTCTGTTGTTCGATTTTTTGGACGGCATCCAAAATGCCAACTTTCGCACCGGTCAGGCCAAGGTGATGCTGGTGCGCGATGTGCCGGAAACATCACCTTGATCTGACTGATTATTTGGCGACTTGCGGTTCTGGTAGCTCAGTAGAGTGGGTTGCCAGCCTGCCATCGTATGCCTGTCCGAGGCGCTGTCCGATTCGAGCCCACAGCACACTGAGGGCGGCGCCAACGCAGGCCAACATAGCCAAGCCTAATCCCAGCCCTTCACTTAACAAGGCGAACAGCGTACCGCTCAAAGCGTCGCCACCACGATACACGGCGACGTCGATGACGGGCTTTGCCTGATAGCGTTTTTGTTGACTCACGCGAGAGAAAAGCATCTCTCGGGCTGGGCGCGTAATGGCGTAGTTGCTGGTGCGTCGCAAGATTTGCACGCCAGCTAAGACTAGAACAGTTGGTGTGATGGCTAACAGGATGAACCCAACCACTAACAGTAAGGGGAGTAAGGTTAGTGCCACCACCATGCCAAGACGGTTTACGATGCGACCCGTGACAAAAAATGCAGTCACGAAGGTCAGCGTATTAACGGCCCAGTCGATCAATCCAAGTAGCTGCGCACGCTCGGCACGAGGATAGTCGGCCAAAATATTCTTTTGCTCAAAATAGATAAACGAACTCAAGAATACGTACACCAGAATGAACGCAGCGATGCGCAATAAATACGGGTTTGCGACCAATGCACCAAAGCCTGCATACCACTTTGCACCAATACCGTCGGTCTGGGTGTCGGCGCGTTCGGCTGTGGTTACTGTAGCCAACTGACTCGATTTAAGGCGGTGTAAGTAGAACACCAGCGGCAGAACCAAGAGTAAACCTAAGCTCGCGATGAGCATCAGACTCTCTAACCCCAAGCGAGTTGCAAACAAGGTCGGAACCAGCGGCCCAATGATCGCGCCAGCGCTAGCACCGGCGGCGATAATCGCAAACAAGCGTTTACCCTGATCTGCGCTGAAGGTGTCGCTCATCAGGCTCCAGAATAGGGAAATGTGCAATAGGCTAAAGGCGCTGACCCAGACGTAAAACACCTTATTCACCAGAATTGTGTTCTCGGTAGCGCCACTGATCCAAAAGAACAAGGTGAAGCTGCCCGCAAATAAGGCATATACCAAGGGTACGACAAATTTGAACGGCACCTTGCTCGTGAGCCAACCATAGGCAGCGATCAAGGCCAAGCTCACAAAGAACTGAATGTTCCAAAGCATGCTGACCTCGGTGTCGCTCCAATCACTGGCCATCGCATCGCGCACCGGGCGTAACACAAAGTAGGCACTCATCAGTAAAAAAGCGATGCTGAACGACGTTAAGGTGGCGCGCCATTCATTGGGTTGAATGCCAGATGTTTTACGAACCAGCTTAAGCAAGGGATTAATCGTGAGCGTAAACACTTAGTTACCCTCGTTTGCTTTGACGGCGCTCGCCTTTTTGAGCTCAGCCTCCAGCATGGCGATCAAATCCGCATCCGCGATGGTGTATTGGTGACCTTGATTAATTTGCACCAGTTTCTGGATCACAGAACTAATGGCGTAGCGCGTTTCTCCGGCATTGGGCGTAACCAGATAGCGAAGCTTTGGTTGCGTTGAGAACAGTGCCTCGACCACAGCGTCGGCGACGGGCTGAGGATCAGCGTGCGCGGATCGATCCGTCTTAGTAAAGCCTTGCATACTTTGGTATTCGTCAGCGAATAAGGTGGCGACCGCGCTTTGTTTGAGTGCTGCTTGCCGTTTTTTCATATTCTGCATGATGTTCGAATTGAAGTTGCCGGGTTCGATGACACTGACTGACACATCAAATTTAGCGAGTTCCGCCGCCATCGCTTCGGTCATTGCTTCGACCGCGAATTTGCTCATCGAGTAAGGGCCAAACATCTTGGTGGAGCGCAAGCCTGCGATGGAGCCGATATTAACGATGCGACCTTGATTTTTGATAAGCAAGGGTGCAAACGCTTTGCTGATACGGTACGGGCCGTAGACATTGACATTGAACTGGAATGCGAGGTCGCGTTCTGATACTTCGATCATCGGCGCGTACGCAAAGACGCCAGCGTTATTCACAATGCCATGCAGATGTTTACCCTGTTGTTGGATCATCTCGACTGCCGCGGTGATGTCGTCTGGAACCGTCACGTCTAACCGAACGCCTTGCATGTTTTTTTGTTGATTTAGTGCTTCAAGGTCTTTCTCTTTGCGTGCGCCGGCATACACAAACACACCACGTTTCGCGAGAGTCTCTGCGATACGTTTACCAATGCCGCTGCTGGCACCGGTGACGAGAACGGCCTTTTGGCTGGACGAGGTGTCGTCCGCTTGGGCGATGTGGCTTACGCTAATAAGAAAGAACAAAACGACAACGGTGATAATTTTTGAAGAGTGCATTAGGTGACCTCCCTAGTAGTTTTGATTTGTTTGTCGTGAATGAGTTGCTTTGGTCACCGTACGCGCGCATGCCCCACGATCGCTGTAAAGTCGACCAAAGTGCGGAATTGATTGCCCAAAGCGAATAGAGGCCCAGAAGCGAGTTGGTCGACGTGACGACTGCCTTGGTCGACGAAATAGGCCAGGTGCGCGACTGAAATCGAAGCGGCAGCCGCTTTACGCTATAGTGGCGAGTCACGTTAAAGCACGCACACTTCGTTTTTCATGCAGCAGGAATACGCAAGCCCAGCTCAATCTTGGCGGTACTACCTAGCCCTGGCCATTTTTTGGACAGCAGTATTCGTGTTGAATGCCGGCCCGCACTGGGAGATCTATTCCTCGGCGCGTGAGTTGATTGAAACGGCAGGTCTGATAACCGGGCTGCAGATGCTGATGGCCTGGATTGTGCTGCGCTATTTGATACCGCGCTTTCTAGATCGCAAGCAGATACTTCGCTTTGCGGTTTGGGTGCTATTGGTCACGATCGCCTTGTCTGAGATCAATATCATAATCCGTGTGTTGTATCTGGAAGTCTGGTATCCGGATAGTTACACGCGATTCCTGAATATGTTTGGCTCCATGAGCTTGCTGGAGCGGATGGATTTGCGATGGGCGATGCGTTATATCCTGTTCACAAAACTGCCAGAGTTTGTGTTTCCCGCGGTGTTGATTGCGGCGTATAACTTCTACGCTAAACAGCAAACCTTATTGCAGCTCAAAGAACAAAAAGCGGCCGCCGAATTGAACGCATTAAAAAGCCAGCTTAACCCGCATTTTATTTTTAATACACTAAACAATATTTACGCCTTAGCGCTCAAGAAATCAGATCAAACACCGGCCGCAATTGAGCAATTGTCGGGGATTTTGGATTATGTGGTGTACCGATGTAATCAGCGTTATGTGGCGCTGGAAGATGAGCTTGCGTTGGTCAAAAATTACATGGCACTCGTGCAGCTTAGATTCGGGCAGCGTCTGGAATTCAGCATGCAGGCTGAGGTGTCGCGCCAGGCCAAGATTGCGCCGCTGATTTTGCTCACCTTGCTGGAAAATGCCTGCAAACACGGAGCGGAGAAGGCACTCAAGGGCGCAGAGATAAAGCTGCGCTTAACGGAGCAAGATGGCGTGCTGCACATTCAGTTAGAAAACACCAAAGCCCCGCTGTCTGCTGATACACAGAACAGCGAAGGCAGTATCGGTCTGCAAAACCTGCGTCATCAGTTGGCGCTGTTATATCCCGGGACTCATCAATTGCGTATTGATGATAGGCTCGACTGGTTCACGATTAACTTGAGCTTACCTGCAACTACTTCGGATCAACCAGCACCATGACGACGACTTTGACACGATGCCTGATTGTGGATGACGAAGCGCTCGCGCGCGAACTTATCGAGACGCACCTAAAGCAATTAAGTGGTTTTGAGGTGGTCGCCAGCTGCGCCAGTGCTATTGAAGCCAGTGAGGTGTTGCAGTCTGAAACCGTGGACTTGATGTTTCTGGATATCGAGATGCCGGTATTGAAAGGCACCGAGTTTTACACCAATCTAGAGAACAAACCGAAGGTGATTTTCACCACGGCATACCGGGATTACGCGGTCGATGGTTTTGAGTTGAATGCGGTGGATTATCTATTGAAGCCTGTTGTTTTCGCGCGCTTTTTCAAAGCCATTGAGCGTTACAAGGCAACCTTGTCAGAAAAAGCATCAAAGCCAATCAGTGACGAGCCGACTGCTTCGATTCCCGCCACGATCTTTGTGCGAAAAGATCGTAAGCAAGTCAAACTGATGCTCGACGATATTCTCTATGTTCAAGGTTTAAAGGACTACATAAAGGTCGTGATGAGTGGCGATTCGCACGTGATTAAATCAGGAATTGGGGCCTTCGCAGAGCAGCTGGGTGACGATTTTGTACGAATCCATAAGTCTTACATCGTTAATCGCCGCAAAGTAACTGCCTTTACCAACTACGACGTTGAGATTGGTGAGATAGAGCTCCCCATCGGAGAACGCTACCGAACTGCTTTGATAGAAAGCCTCACGCACGATTAGGGCTATATCGACTTAATTCGCCGATTGGTCGACTTTTTTCAGAGTCGTTGATGCGCGGGTTTATGGTGGTTTTTTTAACTCGAGAAATCATCATGAAACGTCCCTTCTTGCATTTACTTACTCGCCAACTCGCAACCGTCGTTTTGCTCTGCGCGTGTCACACCACCTTAGCGACCGAGCGCGCACCCATATCCATCAGCCAATTGCAGCAGGTCTTGGCCAATCCGGATCGACTGGGCTCGGATCGCAGTCGCGATGCGGATCGACAACCGGCACGGGTGTTGTCGTTTAGTGATCTTGCTGAGTCTGAAACGGTGCTGGATTTGTATGCTGGTGGTGGTTGGTATAGTGAAATTATCGCGCGCGCCGTTGGGCCAAATGGTGTGGTTTACGCGCATAACGACTCATTGACCTGGCGGTTCGGCCAAGCCGAATTGATACGTCGAACCGCGGATGATCGCCTGCCCAATGTTGTCCGTTTAGATCAAGTGCCCTTAGCGTCAATTGACCTACCCGATCAGAGTGTGGACCTAGCGTTTATGGCGATTAATTATCACGATCTGTTTTTTACCCATCGCGTCCGGAACGGCAAGCGACAGGTGATGCGTGACGGTGTGGTGGATCATCGCGCGGCTCTGGCAAATATCCGACGAGTGCTAAAACCGAATGGTCGACTGATTATCAGTGATCACTTTGCCCATCCGGGCAGTGGCTATGCCGCCGCCAATGACCTGCATCGTATTGATCCGGCGATTGTGCGACACCAGCTTGACCGGGCTGGGTTCGAGCTGGAGGAAGAGGGGTATTTCTTACGCAACCCAAATGACGATTTAAACCTGCTCGTGTTTGATCCTGCAATCCGCGGCAAAACCAGCCGTTTTATCTACAAGTTCGTGAAGAACTAGTTGTGTGTCTTTGCTACAGTTGACCTGCTGGTGCGTTGGCGGAACTGTTACGCATCAGGTAGTATGTCATTGATTTTATTGGTTTGTCACCTTGCTGTCAGGTGACAGTCGTGGTTGGCGGGTTGCCTTTTCGGGCAGACTGTTTAGCACACAACGAGAGGTACACACATGGTCGTCAGAAAACTCCGATTAAAACGTGGTTGGTCACAACAACAACTTGCTGAATTCAGTGGATTAAGTGTTCGCACAATTCAGCGTATTGAGCGTGGCCAAACCCCGGGTTTAGAGACGCTCAAATCCCTCGCTGCTGTGTTTGAAATTGATCTAACAGAACTGCAACAGGAGACCCCTATGACTACAACAGAGCCAACTACCTACGAAGAGCAACGTGCCATTGAGCAGGTACGTGACATCAAAGGATTCTACTCGCACCTGCTGACTTACGTGATCGTAATCGGCTGCCTTTTTGCGCTGAATTTAATCTTGCAGCCCGGCTATATCTGGGCAAAATGGGCCGCTTTCGGCTGGGGTATCGGTGTCATCTCTCACGGCATCAGCGTGTTTGAGGTGTTCAACTTTTTTGGCCCTGAATGGGAGAAAAAACAAGTCGAAAAGCGCTTGGGTAAGAAGTTGTAAGTTTGCTACGCTACCAGCCGGTGCGACCACCCGATGTTATGGTGGTCGCTAATCAAATTGGAGAGTAAATGGAAATTTGGAAACCTGCGCGCTGGTGCTTCATTGTTGGTCTTTTTTATCTGACCGCCTGCGGTGAACCTGTCGCCGATGTGGAGCAGGTTCGAAACTATCACCGAGATGGCGTTCGGTTTAGCCTGCCTGGAAACTGGTCGGTCACTGAAGACCATTCGGAGCCAGGTTTTCGGCTCATTTTCGTCGAGTCGTCGGGCGATGCGATTGCAAAAATTGAGCTGTATTTGCGTGATGACGCGTTCAGCTTGCAGGATTTTGTGCAACTCTCCAAACAGAGTTTTGCTGAACAAATGCCCGCAGGAGTGGTTATAGACGGCGATAAGCCCCTGGCGGCTGTGTCGAAAACTAAGGAATCGGAAGAGCTAAATGGATACCAGTATGAATTCGATCTTGAAGTGCTGGGTTTGACGGTACCGCATTGGCAGCAATTTTTTGAGATCCACAATGCTGGTGAAACCGCCTACCTGGTTTTTCAAGTGGCGACTGAGGATCGAGCAAAAGCCGAAGCCGGGTTCGACCTATTGCTCGAGTCTTTACAGTTTGAGTCCGCGGTAGCGGACTTTCTCGTGTCTGAGTAATTTAAACTCTTTGCGACTCCAATCAGTCACTCAGTTGGCTGTATCACCGCCTGAATCACTTCTAATGCGCTCGGGTCTTCAATGGTTGGTGGTGTGGTTGGCGACTCTCCGTGCATGATTTGCTTGATCGTTTTGCGCAGAATTTTGCCGGACCGAGTCTTTGGCAGCTTCGCCACCACATGGCTGGTTTTATAACAAGCCAGCGGTCCGATTTCTTTGCGCACTGCCGTCACCAACTCCTCGTTCAACTGCTGCACGGCTGCCTCATAAGGTTGGTCTTCAGGCAGGGCAGCGACCAGAAATCCAACTGGTAATTCACCTTTAAGTTCGTCGGCTTGGGCCACTACCGCGCACTCAGATACCCATGGATGTTTGCTTAATACTTCTTCGATATCACCCGTGGACAGACGGTGGCCAGCGATGTTAATCACGTCGTCCACGCGGCCCATAATGAATACATAGCCGTCTTCGTCGATGTAGCCACCATCGCCGGTGGTGTAGTAGCCATCATAGTCGCTCAAATAGGCTTGTTTGAAGCGCGCATCATTGTTCCACAAGGTAGTGAGACAACCTGGTGGCAGCGGAAGCTTAATCGCCACATTACCTTGTTCGCCTGCGCCAAGTTGCTTGCCTTGCTCGTCTAGAATATGAACCTCAAAACCCGGTGTGGGCACGGTGGCGGAACCACTTTTGACCGGTAATTTTTCCAGCCCAATCGGATTCGCCACAATTGGCCAGCCGGTCTCGGTTTGCCACCAGTTGTCGATGATGTCGACCCCAATGTGGGCCTGCATCCAATCCAGCGTTGCCGGATCAAGTCGTTCACCAGCGGCAAATACAGTTCGCAATGATGAAGTGTCGTATTGTTTGATGAGGTCACAGTCAGGGTCGCTACCACGGATCGCGCGAAACGCAGTTGGTGCAGCAAATAAGGCATTGACCTTGTAGTCGTTAATCACGCGCCAAAACGCACCGGCGTCCGGTGTAAGAATGGGTTTGCCTTCGTAGAAGATGGTGGTGCAACCGTGCAGTAAGGGGCCGTAGACAATGTAAGAGTGGCCAACAACCCAGCCGACGTCGGATGCCGACCAGAATGTGTCGCCAGCTTGCATGCCGTACACCGTGTGCATACTGTATTTGAGTGCCACGGCATGGCCACCATTAGCGCGGACCACACCCTTTGGTGAGCCCGTGGTGCCGGAGGTGTAAAGAATATACAAGGGGTCAGCACCCGACACAGGTACTGGTGCCTGTGGCTCGGCCCCAGTTAGCCAAATCAACCAATCAATATCGCGGCCCGGCGTCATGGCAGCACGCAATTGTTCGCGCTGTAAAATCACGCAGTGATCGGGTTGATGCTTCGCCTGTTCGAGTGCGGCATCCAATAACGGTTTGTAAGCGATGGTGCGTGAGATTTCGATGCCGCAAGACGCACTTAGAATGAGCTTAGGTTTCGCATCATCGATTCGTGCCGCCAATTCTGGCGCGGCAAAGCCGCCAAACACCACGGAATGAATAGCGCCAATACGGGCGCATGCCAGCATGGCCATGGCTGCTTGTGGCACCATCGGCATGTAGATCACCACCGTGTCACCTTTGGAAACGCCCAGCTTGGTCAGAGCGCTTGCCATTTTTGCCACGTGGTCAGTTAGTTCCTGATAGGTGTAACTGGTTTGAACGCCCGTAACCGGCGAATCGTAGATTAGTGCAAGTTGATCACCGCGCCCATTCTCGACATGGTAATCGAGTGCCATGTAGCAGGTGTTCATTTGTCCGTCCGGGAACCAGTGCGTTACCCCATCGTCAGTTTGATTTGCGATAGTCGGTGCAGTAAACCAATCTAATTGATTCGCTTGTTGTAACCAGAACTGCTCGGGATTAGTTTGCCAGTTGGTGTATTCCGTGCGATAGCGCGTGCTCGCAGTCTGGCTCTGAAGTTGTGCATTCATATCATTGCCGTGGCTTGGATCGCCAACTGCCTACCCTTGCAGACGGCGCGTGTTGTGTTGTGACTAAATTATCGACCAGTGTACGTGGTTGTGGTATTCGACCTTGGTGGTAGGTTGCGCGTATTGAGATGCTCGCGTTCTCGTGGTTTTACGCTATTATCGAGTTTGATCCGACATGAATTAGAATAATAAGAATGAGCGAACATAGCCCTAAAACTGTGGTGGGCAACCAAGAGTGGTGTGCGTTTCCCGAACTCGGTATACCTGCCGTGAAAGCGCGAGTGGATTCAGGTGCAAAAACCTCGTCATTGCATGCCTTCAATGTGCGGCGTTTTCGACGCGGCAAGCAGGCCTGGATTAGCTTCGATGTTCACCCGGTACAGAAAAACCGGTCTGTGGTGGTGAAATGCGAACGGCCTTTGCTCGATATGCGGGTCGTCAAAAGTTCCAGTGGTGTGCCTGAAACCCGCTATGTGATTCAGGCGCCGATGCGAATGGGCGATCAGGAGTGGGAAGTCGAGCTAACACTGTCGAATCGCGATTCGATGGGCTTTCGCATGTTGCTCGGTCGCGAAGCCATGCATGGTCGAGTGGTGGTCGATCCGTCGCTAGAGAATGCGTTGGGCGATCACAGTAGTGCCGCACTGAATAGCATGTACCAGCATGCGACGAGTGAACGACGTGGTCTGCGGATCGCGGTGCTGGCCAGTAACCCAGAGGACTACAATAACCGACGTATCATGGAAACTGGGCGAGCACGTGGTCACGAAATGGTGTTTTTAAATATCAATCAATGCCATATGAAGTTGGACGCCCTGGAACCCGAAGTTCATTTTCAGGGTGCGCCCCTGGCGGATGATCTGGATGCGGTGATACCGAGAGTCAGAGCGCAGGTCACGTATTATGGTGCCGCGCTGGTGAGGCAGTTCGAGAGTATGGGAATTTTGTCCATCAATTCCTCAGTCGCGATTGCGCAGTCACAGGATCGCTTATTAGTGCTGCAATCGATGCTCAAACACGGCATACCGATTCCGACTTCCGGGTTCGCTCATTCACCGGTCGACGCGGAAGAGCTGATCGAAATGGTTGGTGGTACGCCGGTATTGGTGAAACCGGTGGCGATGCGTTCTGGGGGTACGGCTGCGAAGGCAGAAGACGTGCCCACTGCAAAACAGATTATCAGCGCGGCGCGCCAGATAGATGAAAACCTGTTAGTGCAAGAATACATGGCCGAGGCGTCCGGCCGTTCGATTCGAAGTTTGGTGATCAATCAAAAGCCGGTAGCAACTTTGGAGTATCAGGCAGAGACGCGTCCAGACCAGATCGAAGTTGCCAAGGTGGTCGGCTTAGCAAGATTGACCGCTGCGGAGCGAACTCTGGTAGCCAAAGCGACCAAAGCGCTGAGTCTTTCGGTGGCGCGTGTTGATCTCATTCGAACCGGAGACGGGTCTCTGCTACTGGGTGTGGTGGCTGCACCCGATTTCGAACCATTTGAACAATATGGTCGCAAACGTGTCGCCGAGTCAATGATCACCGCGATCGAGAAAAAGCTCCGTTGGCGGTCTTAACTACGCCAATATTGGCGTGACATTGCACGCAAATTAGGGTTACTTCGCGTGTGGAGCTAGGGCGCATCCACTGCTTGAAATGTTACTTAGTAACATTTATAGTCGTTGTATGATTCGTCGTCGACCTCGTTATGTTTCTCGTTTGTTGCTTTTTTCGCTCGTCCTCTGGGCGCAATCGGTGGCGGCCGTGCATGCAGTCGACCATCAATGGCATGACTCCACTGAGTTATGTCAGGTGATCAAAAGTGCCGAACAGGCCAAATTCTTTCTCACACCGGTATCAACCGTTCTGCCAGCCGGAGCCCAACTGGCGCCGACGATGCTGCAGGCGAACGCGTTTGTTCCACCACGCCGACGCCTTTGCACCACCCGTGCACCACCGGCCTCGCTATTTATTTTCTGATTATTGCTATTCCACTGGGCGCTAGTCGCTCAGATAGGTTGGATGCGTGAATATCGATCATGTTGCGATTTTCGCGCTGTAATTTTTAAGTATTAAGTAGACGACTCACCGCGCAACGCAGTGAGTTGGAGTAGACGTTGTGAAACAAATTATTGGTGTTGTATCACTGTGTGTGGCATGTCAGGTGTCGGCACAAGAAATTGAAGAAATCGTAGTAAAAGCACATCCTCTATCGGATAACGGCTTATCTCAATCTGCTGCAGTATTGCAAGGTGATGAGCTCGCTGAGCAGCTTAAGAGTTCGCTGGGCGAAACTGTGGCGAGCGTTCCGGGCGTGCGCAGTGCAAGCTTTGGCGGTGCCGTTGGTCGCCCGGTGATACACGGCATGGGTGGGGCGCGTGTTAAGACCACAGAAGACCGGATTGACACGATGGACGTGTCGGTAAGCAGCGGCGATCATGCGGTCACCGTGGAACCATTTATTGCCGACCAAATTACCGTGCTTAAAGGCGCCAGTACCTTGTTGTATGGGTCGGGCGCGATTGGTGGTGTGGTAGATACACGTACTGGTCGAGTGCCAACGAGCGTGCCGGAAGAAGCGGTGACTGGTCGTGCAGAAGTGCGGGCAACAGATAATGGCGACGGGCGTACTGGTGCGGTGCGGCTGGATGGTCGTGCTACGGACTCGCTGGCGTGGCATTTGGATGCGTTTATCAAAGAGTCTGACGACTATGAAATTCCAGGTGAAAGCGAATCAGCTATCTTGCAAGCTTTCGAAGGCGAAGCGCACGAGGAGCACGCAGAGGAATCAACGGGTCTGCTTGAAGGCAGTTACTTTGATGCAGCCGGTGGCTCTGTGGGCTTCAGTTGGGTAGGTGAGCGCGGCATGTTTGGTGTGTCGGTCAGCAAGACGGATGCCGACTACGGACTGCTGGTAGCGCATGCGCACGAGCATGGCGATGAGCACGATCACGATCACGACGAAGATCATGACGAGGATCACGACGAAGATCACGACGAAGATCACGACGAAGATCACGACGAAGATCACGACGAAGATCACGACGAAGATCACGACGAAGATCATGACGAAGATCATGACGAAGATCATGATGAAGATCATGATGAAGAAGAAGGCCTTGGGATGATCGATCTCGAGCAGACACGCGTTGATATCGAGGCCCAATTGAATGACCCGTTTGCAGGCTTCAAGAACATTAATCTGCGCGTTGGCCTGAATGAGTACGAGCACAAGGAGATTGAAGCCAATGGTGAAGTCGCCACGGTGTTTGACAATCAAGCTTGGGAAGCCCGTTTACAAGCCAACCACTACGCAGTGGCGGGATTCGAGGGATCGCTCGGTCTACAACTCAGCGACCGTGATTTCAGTGCCTTGGGTGAGGAAGCCTTTGTGCCGCCGGTGACTTCGCAGACCACGGGTGTGTTCTGGGTGGCTGAGCGTCCTTTGGGCGCAACTTCATTGGAGCTGGGCGCACGTCTAGAGCAAGTCGAGCACACGCCAGATTTCGGTTCAGTGCGCGACTTTGACGTTGCAAGTGCGTCGTTGGGATTAGTGATACCGCAAAGCGAGCAATTCTCTTGGTCCGTGTTGGTGGATTACTCAGAGCGCGCACCAAGCATTGAGGAGCTGTACTCATTTGGTCCGCACTTCGCGACGCAGTCGTTTGAAGTCGGTCGAGATGATCTGGACATTGAATCGGGCTTAAGTTTTACGATCAGCGGTAGCTATGAATCGGACTTGTTCGACGCTCGTGCCACCGCGTATCGCACTGACTTTGATAATTACATTTACCAGGCGGATACCGGTGAAGAGGAAGACGGATTACCGGTTCGAGTCTACGCGCAAAGCGACGTGCAATTTGTCGGTCTGGATCTGGAAATCGGCTTTCACCTAGGCGAAGTTGCTGGTGGTGGTATCGACATCACAGGGATGTTCGATACCGTGGAAGCCGAGCTTACTGGCCCGATTGATGGCTATCTGCCGCGCATCCCGGCTGACCGCATCGGCGTCGGTTTGGTTTGGCACAATGACGCGGTAAAGGCATCGATTAATTATCAAGACGTGGATACCCAGGACAAAGTGGCTCAGGCTGAGTTACCGACGGCTGGCTACACTGATTTGAGTGCGAGCTTGTCGTATCGATTCACGGTTTCAGGCACGGACATTGTTATGTTCTTAAATGGCCGAAACTTGCAGGATCGTGAGCAACGTCACCACACATCGTTTGTGAAGGACATCGCGCCGGCACCGGGTCGTACCATCGAAGCGGGGCTGCGTTTTCAGTTCTAGTGTAGTTAAATGAACTAAGGCCACCGTTTAGGCGGTGGCTTTAGTGAAACCACGACGCAGTCGATCCACGGGTGTGAGCACGATGGCGTTGCCAATCAGAACCAAGGCAAACCCAAGGATGGTGTAGCCAGTCCAAGCGAAGCCTTCGAACAGACTGCTCAGTACCACCGCAACCACTGGAAACAACACAATCGAGTAACTGGCTTTCTCGGGCCCCATGCTGTTTAACAATAAATAGTACGTGGCAAACGCGATTACGGTGCCAAATACGGAGAGATACAGCAAGGAAATCACATACGCGGGTTGCAGTGAGAAAGCGAACTCAACATCGCTAATAGCCACCACCAGTATCAGCATCAATGCGCCGTACAACATGCCCCAAGCATTCACGGCAAACACGTTCATTCCAGCGCGCGAATTGCGTACGCTGACCATATTGCCAATCGAGGCGGTCAGTGCGGCCAGCAGCACCAGACTTAAACCGATTAATTGATTGTCGCTTTGATGCAGGTGCAGGTCTTCCCAGAACAGGGTCAGAATGCCACCAATACCAAACACTGCGCCAAGGTAGACTCGAGGACTAATTTTGCTGCCGAAAAACAGGCGCGTATTGACGATGTTCATCATCAACATGGTCGAAAACGCCACCGAGGTCATGGCCGAGCTGAGATAAACCTGACTACTGTAGATGATCGCGTAATTGAGGCTGAAGTTAAATAAGGCCAGCAATAACATGAACCCATGATTGCGCAGAGAGTAGCGCAAGGAAATGCCGCGCCACCAACAAAACAACCACATCAATACCGCAGCAATGGCGAAACGGTATGCCACCGAGGTAATCACATGGATTTCGCCCAATTGAAATTCGATTGCGAGCCAGGTCGAGCCCCAGATCAGCACGGTGAGAATGTAAAGAACAGCATTTTTCATGGCTCTGCCTGTCGGTGGTCCTTGGTTAATTGAGCGTGTGCGTAAGCGCGATGCCGCAAGGAGTCATGCGATCTCCCTGCTTACTTCGCTTTTGCATTGCAACTAGTTTAGACTCTGACGGAAACCATAACAGATACAGATTGCTTAAAATCGAACCTGTACAGATTGGAGTGCATGATGTCCATTGCGATTCAGCGTGAAAATACCGAATTTCTTTACCAGCAGGTGATTGCCATTATTCGAGAAATGCAGGCCAGCGGGACGCTGCGCCCAGGTGATCGGCTGCCGTCCTTGCGAGCCCTGAGTCGTAAGCTGTCGGTGAGTATTCCCACGGTTCGTCAAGCGTATGTGGAGCTGGAAAGACTGGATGTGATCGAAGCGCGTCCGAAGTCGGGTTACTTTCTGCGAGTAGAGCCTACCGCAGCGCAGCCCAAACGCGCCCGATTGGCACGTAAACCGATGCCGGTTAAACGTCAAAACCTGATTGAAGACGTGTTTGAATCCGTTTTCGGGGCGCTTAATCAACCCGGTAAAGTACCGCTGGGTGTGGCTAATCCGACCGCGGCATTTCCGTCTGACAAGGCGCTGGCACGGATCATGCGCCAAGTATTGGCTAAGTCTGGCGCCAACTCCTTGAATTATTGTCCTATGGATGGCTTTCCCGCGCTTAAACGCCAGTTAGCGTTGCGGTACCTGGATCAAGGCTTACAAGTGAGTCCCGATGAAGTGTTGATTACCAACGGTGCGCAAGAGGCGTTGGCGATCGCACTGCAATGTGTGGCGGATCGCGGTGATGTGATTGCGGTTGAGTCACCGGTGTATTTTGGCGTCTTGGAGTTGATTGAAAGCTTGGGCATGATGGCCTTGGAAATACCGCTGTGCCCAGACGATGGACTGTGGCTGGACGACTTACGTACCGCGCTGGATGCGCACCCGGTTAAGGCTTGTGTGTTTTCGACCTCGATCAGTAATCCGCTCGGATCATTTATGCCCGACGAGCGTCGGGCG
This sequence comes from Gammaproteobacteria bacterium, assembly GCA_030426005.1. GTDB lineage: Bacteria > Pseudomonadota > Gammaproteobacteria > Arenicellales > Arenicellaceae > Arenicella. The sequence continues at coordinate 13,521 of JAUHZM010000006.1, read as the reverse complement.
CAGTTGGTGGCGCTGTTAGAGTCGCGCGATATTCCGCTGGTTGAGGACGACGTTTACGGTGATCTATATTTTACTGAGGCGCGCGGCACACCAGCTCAGGTGTATTCGCGTAAAGGCCTGGTCATCACCTGTGCTTCGTTTTCTAAAACCGCCGCACCAGGGTATCGAGTGGGCTGGCTGGTGTCGAACAAATACCTAGATCACGCGCGTCGTCTCAAACGGGCGATGTCGTGTTCGTCCTCGCTGCTCAATCAATGGACACTATCCGAATTCGTGGCCAGCGGTGACTATGACCGCGCCATGCAGAATTTGCGCCGTGTATTGCGCGCCAACAAGGATCGCGCGGTGGCCTTGGTCAAACAGCACTTTCCCTCCGAAACTCGGGTTACGGACCCGTTAGGCGGCGGTGTCCTGTGGCTTGAGTTACCACCCGGTAAAGACTCCGGACGCTTGTTTCAGCTAGCCTTGGAGCATGATATCGCGATCACGCCCGGCATTTTGTTTTCGGTCAGTAATCGCTATAAGCGCTGTGTGCGTGTGAGTTACGGTCTGCCCTGGTCAGACGAAGTCGATGCCGCGTTTGCAACCTTAGGTCGTTTATGTGCGTTGCCAGAGGTTTAAGTTGATGCAGGCGCAGACGGAAAGCTGACTACCTGCTGAGTTCACTTTATTCGTACCGGTGGTTTCGAGTAGAATACGCCTGCGAAACTCGAAACAACACAATCCACGACCCAACTCGTTCCTGTGACTGGCAAACTCTTTATTATCTCGGCGCCCTCCGGTGCTGGAAAAACCAGCTTAGCGCGTGCCTTGATCGCCAATACCGGCAATGCCCGGATGTCGGTCTCGCACACCACTCGTTTGCGCCGCTCAAGTGAAACGGAAGGCGTGGATTATTATTTTGTCACGCAAAGTGAATTCTTGAAGATGGCCGACGAGGGCGTCTTTCTTGAATACGCTGAGGTGTACGGGAATTATTACGGTACATCGCGGCATGCAGTACAAACTATGCTCGACGAAGAGACTCATGTTCTGCTGGATATTGATTGGCAAGGTGCTCGCTTGGTGCGTGCGCAAATGCCGGAGGCTGTGAGTATCTCGATCCTCCCGCCGTCGGTGGAAGAGCTGGAGCGTCGCCTGCGTAGTCGTGGCAGTGATTCTGAGGACGTAATTCAGAGTCGTATGCGACAGGCTTTAGACGAGATGCAGCATTGCCGCGAAGCCGATTTTATCGTTATGAACGACGATTTTAATCAGGCTTTGAATGATTTAACGCTGATACTGGCTGGCGAAAGTGATAGAATCCGACCCCTTGCGGTGGATTTAGACCAATTGCTCGCGGATTCCGCGAACTAGGCCTGGTCGCCTACCAATTCAAACTGCTAGCCTTTAATGGAATCAGCGCAGTTTGAGATCAGATAACCGACCTTGCGGAGCGCTCTGCTCGCAGGTCAAACCAGCTCATCCTGATTCTGCTGTGATGAGCATGACAGATGATTGTATGGAGTAAACCATGGCTCGTGTAACGGTCGAAGATTGCTTAAATAATGTTGATAACCGCTTCCAGCTGGTGTTGGTAGCAACCAAACGTGCGCGTCAAATTTCCTTGGGCGCGGAACCGTTTGTGGAAGAAGAAAACGACAAACCAACCGTGATTGCGCTGCGTGAAATCGCAGAGGGCCACATCACGCGTGACATTCTTGACGACGTGATCGAAGAAGAAGTGTTGGAGTTTGTGGAAGAAGAAGCCAAAGAAGAAGGTCCAGCAGAACTGGATGCCTTGACCGCAGCATTGCAAGCGGAGTTGGCCGGCGCGTCTGAATAAGCGCAGTTCGACAAGACTATCAGGCCGTCAGCAGTGTTAACGCCGGCGGCCTCGGTTTATGATCAACGGTTCTCCGACCATTTCCAGACGACGGTTCTTCTCGCCGTCTCCCGAAAAAGCCATTCGAACCCTCTGTAAGGGTAAGCTCGCCGCCTATTTGCCGCAGGAAGCGCTGGACGAGATTTATCAGGCCTTTTTATTCGCTGAGCAGGCGCACCGCGGACAGGTGCGTAAATCTGGCGAGCACTATATTCACCACCCGATCGAAGTCGCCGATACTCTGGCAGAGTTGCAAATGGACTCGCGCACGCTAATCGCGGCCTTGTTGCACGACGTTATTGAAGACACACCGGCAACCAAATCTGAGATCATCAAGCGTTTTGGTGAAGATGTGGCGCTGTTGGTGGACGGCGTGAGTAAAATTGGTCAAATCCAATTTGATACGCGCGAGCAGGCTGAAGCGGAAAACTTTCGCAAAATGCTCATGGCCATGTCTGAAGACGTGCGCGTTATGATCATCAAGTTAGCAGATCGCCTGCACAATATGCGTACCTTGGAAAGCATGGAGGCCACCAAGCAAAAACGTATTTCCAAGCAAACGCTGGAAATCTATGCGCCAATCGCGGAACGCCTGGGTTTGTATCACTGGGCGCGCGAGTTGCAGGATTTGTGCTTTCTGTACATGTACCCCAAGCGTCATGCGGCCATCAGTAAAGCGATTGAGCAACGCGAAGGGAACCGTAAACTGATTGTTGAGAAGTTGAAGAAGTCGCTTCACGACACACTTGAAAATGCCAACCTGGTTGATTTTTCGATCAAAGGTCGGCGCAAAACGGTGTTCAGCATCTATAAAAAGATGATCAAAAAACGCCGCTCTTTTGAGGAGCTGCATGACATCTACGGCTTCAGAATTATCGTGAACTCGGTCGATGAGTGCTATCGTGTGCTGGGTATTGTGCACAATGCCTATAAACCGATCCCTGGTCGCTTTGCCGATTACGTGGCGATTCCCAAAGCCAATGGTTACCAAAGTCTGCACACCGTGGTGTTTGGCCCGCTGGGCGATAATATCGAGGTGCAGATTCGCACCAAGGAAATGGATCACATTGCCGAAGCTGGCGTTGCTGCGCATTGGATTTATAAATCAGACGACAGCCAACCCGATAGCTCAAACCATTTGGCACGACAATGGTTGCTCGATTTGCTCGATCCGGCACATCAAACTGGCAATGCCGTTGAGTTTTTGGAGCACCTAAAAACCGATTTGTATCCGGATGAAGTGTATGTATTTACACCCAAAGGCGATATCAAAAAAATGCCGCGGGGCTCCACCGCATTAGATTTTGCGTACGCGGTGCATACCGATGTGGGCACGCATTGCACGGGCGCACGCATCAACCGCGCGTTAGCCTCGTTGCCGACACTGTTAAACAACGGCGACAGTGTGGAAATTATTACTTCAAAAAGTTCTTGGCCAACGACGGCGTGGCTTAACTACGCGGTGACCGCCAAAGCACGCACGCACATTCGGAATTACCTAAAGCAGCAAACCAAAGAGGATGCGCTCAAGCTCGGTAAACGCTTGTTGGCGGGCGCGACCAAGCAGCGTCTGTTCGGCCGCCGTAAAATTGCCGCCCCAGTGCGCGAAAAGCTGCTCGAAGAACTTGGGCTGGAGAGTTGGTCTGACTTATTGATCGATGTGGGCCTGGGTAAGCGCTTGCCCGACATGATCGCTCGGCAAATAGCGCAACTGTCAGAAGGCAAGCTGGAAGGCAAAGTCTTGGGGCAGGAAGCGCTGGTAATTCGCGGGTCTGAGGGGTTGCCGGTGACCTATTCCCGCTGTTGCAGTCCCGTGCCAGGCGATTCGATTGTCGGCACCTTTACCGCTGGGCATGGGTTGGTCGTGCACACCTCCGACTGCCCGAATATGACCGAGCTGCGTAAGCAACCGGAAAATTGTTTGATGGTTGAGTGGGACGAAAACCTGGATCGGTTCTTCCAAGCCAAGTTGCAGGTCAAGCTGAATCACGTGACTGGCGCATTTGCCGAAGTCGCCATGGCGATTGCAGAGAATGGCTCCAATATTAATCACGTGGATTTGCACGACGGCTCTGGTGCAATCCGACAAATGGACTTTGTGGTGGATGTCAAAGACCGTGTGCATTTAGCGCGCATCATGAAAGCCATCTACCGGTCAGGGCATGTGAATAAAGTAACGCGCCATAAAGGCTAAGAAGCTTCGCCCACTTTCGCCAATTTAGCCAAAACGGCACCTAGAGTTGTGTTCCGTCAGGCCTAGTGCCAAAATGCCAACATGACGAAAACCATTATTCAAACCGAGCACGCACCAGCGGCGATCGGTGCTTATTCGCAGGCTGTTAAGGTCGATAAAACTGTGTATGTGTCTGGACAGATTCCACTCGACCCAGTGTCCATGACGCTAGTTAGTGACGATTTTGACGGGCAAACACACCAGGTTTTTAAGAACTTGGCTGCTGTCGCGAAGGCAGCAGGCGGGAGCTTAGCTGATGCAGTCAAACTCACCGTGTACGTGACAGATCTAGGTAATTTCAGTCGGCTAAACGACATTATGGGCGAGTACTGTGAGAAACCGTATCCTGCCAGGGCAGCCGTTCAGGTATCGGCGCTACCAAAAGGCGCGTTGGTCGAGATTGATGCGGTGTTGTGTTTGAGTTAGCCGCGACTGGCTCGGTCTAGATGGAATTTGCCGATGTCTCTGACACTTTCTGATTCAGTTGCGAGCTTAAAAGGCGTGGGGCCGCAGATGGCCGCCAAGCTCGCACGCGTGCATGTGCGAACGGTGCAGGACGTGTTGTTTCACTTGCCATTGCGTTATGAAGATCGCACTCAGGTAACCGAATTAGGCGCATTGTTGCCGTCTTTATCGACCGTGGTGATTGGCGAAATCGAACTAGCCCAAGTGGTGTTTGGACGCCGCCGCAGCTTGTTGGTGCGCATCAGCGATGGTACCGGTAGCCTCACCATTCGCTTGTTTTACTTTAATCGCGCACAAGAGAAAAGTTTCCGACGCGGCCTATGGGTGAAGTGCTTCGGCGAGGTGCGTCCTGGCCCGAAGGGGTATGAGATGGTACACCCTGAGTATCGAATTTCCGCGGAACGCCCAGAGGGCGGATTCGACAGTACCTTAACTCCGGTGTATCCGACCACTGAGGGCGTGAGCCAGTTATTATGGCGTAAGATCACCGACCAAGTTTTGCAGCAAGGGTTACAACAAGTCGCCGAATTGGTCGATGCGCGCTGTTTGCCAGACTCACTACGCTCTGCGTATCAGGCGTCGACCTTACAGGACGCGCTCAGTGCCTTGCATCGTCCGCAAAAGGGTGTGGACTTGATGGCTATGCAACAGGCAACCAGTGCCGCGCATCAACGTCTCATCGTTGAGGAGCTGCTTGCGCATCACTTTAGTTTACGGCGTTCACGAGCACTACGTGCACATGAGTCGGCGCCGATGATGCAGCCGGATAAAACCTTAGAAGCGCGCTTTTTAGCAAGTCTTGGTTTTACACTCACTGCAGCGCAACAGCGGGTCAGTGCGGAGGTATCAACCGATTTGATGAGCGATACCCCGGCGATGCGCTTAATTCAAGGCGATGTCGGTTCCGGCAAAACGGTGGTGGCGGCACTGGCAATGTTGCAGTCCGTCAGTGCCGGTGTGCAGGCGGTGATGATGGCGCCAACTGAGTTGCTCGCGGAGCAGCACTACGCCAATTTACGCACCTGGTTTGAACCCCTGGGGATTTCGGTCGGCTGGTTGGCCAGCAAAACGCCGGCGCGCGACAAACGTGCGGTCATTGAGAAGCTCGCCAGTGGAGAATTGTTGTTGGCGGTGGGCACGCACGCATTAATTCAAGAGGCGGTGGCGTATCGGAATTTAGGTTTGGTGGTGATCGATGAGCAGCACCGCTTTGGTGTCGAGCAGCGTTTGGCTCTGCGAAGTAAGACGCCAGCGGACCGCGTGCCGCACCATATTGCCATGACCGCCACGCCAATCCCTCGGACCTTGGCGATGACCTTTTATGCGGACTTGGACGTGTCGAGTATTGATGAACTGCCGCCGGGCCGCAAGCCGGTGGAGACCGTGGTGATGCCAGCGGCGTCCCGGCGAGACGACGTCATCGAGCGCGTGCGGCAAGTGTGCCGAGAAGGTCGTCAGGTGTACTGGGTTTGCCCATTGATCGAAGAGTCGGATGCACTGGAAGCACAGGCGGCGACCGATACGGCTGAGGAGCTTAGCGCACGTCTACAAGGCCTGCGCGTGGGCTTGGTGCATGGGCGGCTAAAGCCGAAAGAGAAAGAGACCGTGATGGCGCAGTTTCGTGACGCCGAGATAGATGTGTTGGTTGCCACCACGGTCATCGAGGTCGGTGTGGATGTACCACGAGCCAGCCTGATGGTGATTGAAAATGCTGAACGAATGGGCTTGGCGCAGTTGCATCAATTACGCGGGCGCGTTGGTCGAGGCAGTGAAAAGTCATACTGTATCTTGTTGTACCAGCACCCATTAAGTCAGCATGCCAAAGCGCGCTTGCAAACGCTGCGTGAAACCAACGACGGTTTTGTGATCGCAGAGAAGGACCTGGAAATTCGTGGTGCAGGTGAACTGCTCGGAACGCGACAAACTGGTAGTATTAGCTTTAAGGTTGCCGACCTGATACGAGATCAGGCGCTGCTGCCGCAAATTGATGGCATAGCCGATCAAATGGCCGCACAAGCGCCGCAGAATATTGAGCCACTGATCGATCGTTGGGTTGGAGCCAAAGAAGATTACGTTAATGCCTAAGCGGTGACACCGCGGCAGGCGAACCGCACGAAATATGATGGAAAAGTTACCGCACCTACTCGCCTTGATGCGATTTGATAAACCGATTGGTTGGTTGTTGTTGCTGTGGCCGACGTTGATTGCCTTGTGGTTTGCGAGTGAGGGCGAACCAAGTGGTCGCCTGTTTTGGATTTTCTGCGCCGGTGTGATCGTGATGCGTTCCGCAGGCTGTGTGATCAACGATATAGCGGATCGCAAGATCGACCCGTTAGTTGCACGGACCGAATCGCGCCCCTTGGCCGCCGGTGATTTGACCGTCACCACTGCCATAGGGTTGTTCGTGCTGCTCGGCTTGGTTGCTTTGGGCCTGCTATTGATGTTGCCGTCTTCTGTTTGGCCATGGTCGATCCCCGCGTTGTTGGTCACCATCGCGTACCCCTTTATGAAGCGATTGATCCAGGCCCCGCAGTTGGTGCTTGGTGTGGCGTTCTCGTTCGGCATTCCGATGGTGTATGTGGCGTGCGGTCATCCCTTTGACCTGACTTTCTGGTTACTGATTCTAAGCAATATGCTATGGGTGCTGGTTTACGATACCGCGTATGCGATGTCGGACCGCGAGGATGACCTGAAAATTGGTGTGAAGTCCTCGGCCATTTACTTTGGTGAGTACGACCGCCAGATACTCGGGATTTTGCAGGTCGTGGTGTTATTTCTCTGGTTGTTGATCATGTGGCTGCAAGGACTGTCCTTGAGTTTTATGATCAGTATCGTCTTAGTGACGGCCTTATTTGCCTATCAGCAGTGGTTGATTCGGCATCGTGAGCGTGGTCCGTGCTTTCAAGCATTTTTAAACAATGGTTGGGTCGGTGCAGTTCTCTGGGTTGGCGTGGTGGTGGCCAGCTAGCAGCATCACGAATGTACGCCACCAAGCTGTGCCAATAATAGGTGTTTGCCGACGGTGTAGGCGGGCTTGTAGCGATGAATTAGGATAAGTAATTGCCACGCGTAGATCGCCACTAAGTCAAGCAACCAGAATGATCGGTTTAACTGAATCCCGGTAGTCGGTAAGGAAGCCGGTTCAAAATAGCTGGAACGCACTAGCATAAGCTTGAATAAACTGGTCGGTTGCGGTTAATCGAAAGGCTGATGAGTTGACGTCCGTGTCACACTGTCTCCATGGTGGTACTTTACTCAACAGTAATGGGTGTTTGATGTGCACGAAGTAGGGCTGCTGTGAGGTATTTATGAAGATCGAAAAAAAGTCGCCGTGTTAACCCCTTTTTTGTGCGGCTTACGATTAAAGTAATAACCACCAACCAAAACGCGACGAACTATGCTGCGATGGACCACCAAATTGATGCGAGACGAAGCCTTGATGCGAAGTTTTGCGGGCGGTGAATTACACGCATTCGAAGAGCTGTATGGTCGACATAAGCACGCTTTGTATCAGTTCGTGCGTCGTCAATGTGATGTTGATACCGAATGCGAGGAGGTGGTACAGGACACCTGGCTGGCCGTGGTGCGAACGGCGTCGACCTACGAGGCGTCTGCGAAGTTTCGGACTTGGCTGTTTCGAATCGCCCATAACCGTCTGGTCGATTATTGGCGCAGTCATGGGTATAGCAAACGGCAGTTGATGACCGAGTTGGATGAAACAATCCATTCAATCCGCGACGGCGCAACGTCGGGTGACACAAGTTCACCACTGGACTTAGAGCAGCTATTAGCGCAGCTCAACGAGCTGCCACAAGAACAAACAGAAGCCTTGCTGTTGCGCTCGGCAGGGTTCAGTTATGCCGAGATCGCGACGATTACGGACAGCAAACAAGAGACGGTTAAAAGTCGATTGCGCTATGCAACTCAGCGTATGCGTGTGACCGCAGGAGTAACATCATGACCGAGCGTGAACTAAACGAACTTACCCGATTACTGAATCAGAATACGCATTCCAATGCGAGTCCTGAGTTAGATCGCACGATTCTTGCTGCTGCGGAACAATACACAAGTAAACAGCACACCAAACCCGCCTTCTTGAGTCGTAATGCCTGGGTGCCCGCAATGAGTCTGGCATTGGTGATGACCGTGGGCTTACTGGTTGCCATGAGTGTCTGGGTCACACCAACTGCACCCGAGGCGCCGCTGACTGGTCAAACTCTACCGATTAACGTAAGCACACCTACGCACACGCAGTCATCTGACGACGTGGACCGCTCGATGGTGACTCTGTCTGAGCCGCCGCTACTCAACCACAGCGCGCAGTCTGATGATGTATTGACCAGTTACCCATTACCGGATACCGAAACTGTCTTGGCTGCCATGCAATTTGATCTGCAATCACAGCGCCAGGCAGCATCCGAACAGGTTCAGCTGGCCTTGCATGATATGAGTCAATTGATTCAGCGCGGCGCTTAACACGACGCGCAGCAGCGCTACCTACGATTGCGTGAAAGTTGTCTATCTTGCGAGTTACCCAGCACACTTGAGCTATTGCTACTCGCCTCGCGCGAAGCACTCGACCAGCGACGTTCTGTCGACACTGGCTGACGCCGTCTACTCCCGGCTTAGTCACGCCGCTTCTCTAATTCCCATTAACTTTGCCGGTTGAACCGGCACCACGGAGGTTTCCATGCAGGTACTTCATAGGATTGCTTTGCCTTTTATAAATGCCACATTTATTACGTTGGGTTTGTTAGCAGCCATGTATTCACTGGTACACATCGATGGTCCAGCTTTATTACCCGTTAACACGCCACCAGTATTGCGCTTTACGCCCATACCCGAGGATTCAGAGGTCGTTCTGCGTCATGTTAAACCGAAGCCGCCCGAGCTTATCGATGACATTCCGCCGATAGTAAAAAAAGATTGGCCGATAGACGCGGATATCGAAGATATTACGCCGACCTGGGTCGACGTGCCGCCACCGCCAAAAGGCACGCTCGAGCTTCCAGCATCAAATCAGCTAACCATGGCGATGGGGTTTCCACCCGTGTATCCAGCGCGCGCGATTACAAGCGGCACCGAAGGGTATGCGGTGGTTGGTTTTAGTGTGAGTCCTGCTGGTGAGGTATTTGATGCCTATATAATTGAATCAGAGCCGGGCACTCTATTCGACCGCGCTGCATTAAACGCGATCCAAAAGTTTCGTTATCGCGCTCGGACCGTTAACGGCAAACCGGTGGCGACAGCTGGTCAGCAGTATATGTTTCGTTTTGAATTAGAGTGATGACTTAAATACGTCTTGTTTTCCTCATCGCCGTTTGATCTGCGGTGAGGAAAGCGAGGCGCACTAGGTTTTGTCTTGGTTTGGCGAAGTGGTGCCCTAAATTGTCAAACTGGCTTAACGTACAACATAGCGCAGAGTCAAAAATTTAGTCTGTATCTAGACACTTGTCGCGGGTATAGTTCGGAGCACAAAACCTATTTTCTTGCATTTTCAAAACCCTACTAAGTTGTTCTATGTTGTACCTGCGTTTGAAGAATTACCGACTCGCCACACTCCTTTTTATCTTCGTTAGTTACTTGCTGTTTAGCACACTGCCTGCCACAGCTCTGTCCACCAGCACAGAGGATTTGCCCTTAATCAGCATTGCGGCTTTAGAGCTCCAAGGCGGCTTCCGGTTGCCGACTAGTCGCTTTGGTGACGATGAATACGCCATTCATTCTTACTCACCGGGTGTGATTGCCTATAACCCCGAGAATGAATCTCTCTACACCGTCAGTCATGACTATCACCAAGGTATCGGCGAGTTCGCGATTCCAACGGTAGTGGCAGGAACGAACGTAGCTGACTATGCCACGGCCACATTGCTGCAAAATTTCCGTGGTTTTCATACTGATGGTCAGCCGCCGACTGGTATTGATTCAAACTTTCGCGTGACCGGCATGGCCTTGGTCGACAACAAGCTGGTGGTGAACTACATCAACTGGTATGACGGCGCTGGCAGCGAAACCGACACGAGCGTGGTATTTCAAGATCCAACTAATCTAGCCGACTCCGCGATAGTTGGGCCATTCCAATTGGGTGGTGCGGCGCACGCTGCTGGCTGGTTTACGCCCATCCCAACTGAGTGGCAAGCAGAACTTGGTGGTGATTTTATCGCGGGTCACGCACATGGGTCGATCAACTCGCGTCTGTCGATTGGGCCGCCAGCGCACGTGTTGACTGCGAGTGATCTAACCTCGGCTGCCTCAGGTGGACCAGTAGCGACCACACCCGTGCTGGATTTCAATATTTCAAATCCATTGTATGATAAAAATATGTATGACTCGTCGACCACGACGTTCAAAGCAATACTATACAACCACGATCTACGTAACCGTTTGTGGACTGAGATTAGTGGCGCTGCCTATGGCTTCATTGTGCCTGGCACTGGCACGTATATGACGTTGGGATTTGCAGGCGGTTTCCATTCCGGTATCGGCTACAAGATTACCCAGAACAACGGCAACCTATGCGGCGGTCCTTGCAGTTATGACGCCAACGACAACTACAACCATTACTGGTTGTGGAAAGTGTCTGATCTGGTCAAAGTAAAGCGTGGTGAGATGGTCGCAAGTGAGGTGCGACCATACGAATATGGCAAACTAGACACCGTGAATAATCTAGCACGCCTCAAGGGTGCCGCTTACGACGCACAAAACCAACGCCTATTTGTGTCTCTGCAAGCCGGTGATACGCTGCAACAATACAACAAGTCGCCATTGATTCTAGTTTACTCTCTGGATCCAACCGTGGTCGCGCCACCGGTAACTGAGTCCGATGATCAATGTTTTGTGATTAAGAATTCCAAGCAGAAAACCGCCGTTGTTTGCCTGTAGAATGTACCCATGCAAATACGCCCAGCCTTAGACTCGGACTGGCCACAACTGTGGTCGATCATTCAGCCAATTGTGCGTGATGGCAAGACTTACGCATACGACCGAACGATGTCTGAACAAGATGCGAAGCATGTATGGTTAGCGCTGCCAAGGCGTACTTTCATTTGCGTCGAGGGCGATCAGGTGTTGGGTACCTATTACCTGAAAACCAATCAAGCTGGCGGTGGTGACCATGTCTGTAATTGCGGGTATATGGTTTCACCGGTCGCACGAGGCAAAGGCGTTGCTGGCAAGCTTTGTGCGCATTCACAACAGATTGCCAAACAACTTGGCTATCTTGCGATGCAGTTTAACTTTGTGGTGTCTAGCAATGAGGTCGCGGTCAGATTGTGGCAGAAGTTTGGTTTTGATGTGGTCGGAACAATACCAAACGCGTTTAATCATCCGGATTTGGGTTACGTAGACGCCCTAGTGATGTATAAGGAGTTGGAACAGGAAGTATAGTTTCGTCAATCAGGGTATGAATATTCGAAAAGTCGATCCATCGGAAGCAGAGCTGATTTCGGCGCTGGCAATTCGCTCCAAAGCACATTGGGGGTACGATGACGCATTTATGGCGAGCTGCAAGGATGAACTGTCGCACACGGCAGAGCAAATAAGTGCTGCAAATGCGGTGTGCTATCTGGCAGAAGAGCATGATGAGATTGTCGGGTTTTATAAGCTGGAAGACATCGAAAAGGATGTCGTTGTGTTAGACGCATTATTTGTGGACCCCAGCAAAATTGGTGCTGGTGTAGGTCGTGCTTTATTAGCTCATGCTCTAAATACCGCTAAGCAATTTGGTGCCCATTACGTTGAAGCACAAAGCGACCCCAATGCAGAAGCATTTTATTGCGCCATGGGGGCAGTGGTCGTTGGTCGAACTGAATCCGAGAGCATTCCGGGCCGATTTCTGCCGACTATTCAATTTAATTTCACTACAAGCAATAGCGCATAGAGCAATAAATGATGATGCGATTAATATCCTTTCTGACGATCAGTGTTTTGATTGGGTGCGAGACAGCGCTAGCTGTTGATTGGCAGAGAGTCGAAACAGCATTTACTCAGCAAGTGCCGTTAGCAGCACGCAACGATGAGCCCGGCTTCATACTTGGAATTACCTCTGCGCAAGAAACTAAGCTAGTGCTGGCGTCGGGCGCTGCCAATATTGAACACGCGGCGAAAATTGATGAAAAAAGTGTGTTTCATATCGCTTCTTTGTCAAAACAAATCACGGCCGCGGTGTTAGCGCGTGCAATAGTCGATAAAAAAGTGTCCTTAGATGACCCTGTTTCGGCGTGGGTTGATGGGGCGGAGAAGTACAGTGACGCGTTACAGATTAAGCACTTGGTGTACATGACCAGCGGGCTGACGGAATATACTGAGGTCGAGCGTCCAAACAACGTGCCGTGGGCAACGTTTCACTATTTTTCGGTGCAGGATGCGATCTCCGCCAGCCTTTCTGTGTCAGAGTTGCGGCATGCGCCAGGTAAGGAGTGGCATTACTCGAATATCAATTACATGTTGCTCGCTGAAATTGCCGCAAAGGCGTATGGCCGACCATTCAGCCAACTGGCACATGAGTTTATTTTTGAACCGCTCGGAATGACTCGATCATTGGTCAATGACGACATTAGTCAAATAATTGCCAACCGCGCCAATGGATACATCCAGCGATCTGAAGCGGTGGTTGATGAGTTAAATAATAAGGGCAAGATATTCGTGAAGCCGGGCACGGGCTGGGTGCAAATTCGACGCAATGCGCCGCACTATGGGGGTAGTGGTGTCATGACCTCAATGGCAGACTGGTTACGTTGGCAGCGAGAGGTGCTCAACCATGACGTGTTGGGCGAGGCATTCTGGCGCATAATGCTGCAAACTAGGCAGTTTGAACATGACAAAGCGAATGACGCATTCGGTCTGGTGCATGGCGAGTATCAAGGCCGCCCAACCCTCTGGTACGCTGGTGGCGACATCGACAGTTCAAGCTATACTGTGAGCTTGCTCGATGAGGGAATTAACGTGAGTTGCTTTAGCA
>JAUHZM010000194.1 GCA_030426005.1 Gammaproteobacteria bacterium | reverse complement strand
GACGCTCCCGCTCATTCAGATCAAAGTCATCCGGTGAGTCTGGTTTGGGTTGCTCGGAGCTGCGCATCAAGATATTGACCGCCAAATTTGGGGAAATATATGAGTCGCCATTATGAATATCGCGCAAAATGGAGATCAACTCCTCAGAGGCGACACCCTTGAGAATGTATCCACGCGCCTGAGCTTTGAGAGCCGCTTGAACGTCATGCTCCTGCTCAGACACCGTCAGCATAATAATTTTAATTACTGGGACACGCGCAGAGATCTCGGATGCCGTCTCAATACCGCCTCCAGGCATGCTGACATCAAGCAGCATTAAATCAGGAATATGCTTCTCTGCCTGTATGATCGCCTCTTCCTTGCTGCCGGCCTGTGCTACCCCATTAAAGTAGCCCCTTTGCGTCAACGTGGTCACCACACCTTCTCGAAACAAAGGATGGTCATCGACCACAACAATCCGAATTCGGTCACTCATACTAGTTCGTCTCTCTCCGACATAAGTTTGGTTGCGTAGCATCGCACTGTGTGCAGAATGAATCCAGTCTGCCAAAGATTGTCATCGCGCAACCAGCTCGCTAAGTATCGAAATCATGTTGCTCTATGCATCGTCGTCCAGACTAATCGACAATCGCAACGCGGTACCAACACCCAGCTCACTATTAATATTGAATTTTCCACCCAGACTTTCGATGCGGTCTTTCAACCCCATTAAACCGAGGTGTCCGCCACTGGTAGACAGGGAAGACAAGCGGAAACCAACACCGTTGTCCTTCAGTGATAAATGTAACACATCGTCCTTCACGAAAGCGTTTAATCGACACTTATTCGCCTGCCCATGGCGGTGTGAGTTGTTTAAAGCTTCCTGAATAAATCGGTAAGCTGTAATCTTAATCGGTAACGGGATGTCATCCGGCAAATCTTGATAGTACTGAGCCACTTCCGTGTCAGATTTCGCGCTGTGCAGCAACACGACCTTGCGCAGACACTGCTCCAAACTCATTTGTTCAAGCTGCGGCAACACTAGCCCAGACGAGATGCCGCGTATCTCCTCTAGGGATTCATTCAATGCATCTTTAACCGCATGAAACTCATGCCCAAGATCTTGCGCTGCCTCATGTTTCGATATCTGCGCCAACCTGAGTACCGCAAACCCGATCATTTGCGCCGGGCCATCATGCAAATCGGCACCAACACGACGCAGGAACTGTTCATTCAACTCAACCGCTCTGGAACTGGCGGTCTTCATACTTTTCTGTAATTCCTTATTCGCCGACAACAGATTCGACAAGCGAGCAATCTGATCGTTCAGACGATCTTCTTGTTCATTGATGGTTTGGATACCGCGCTGAAAGATGTAATACAGCAGATAAAATAATACCAATGTGCTGGCTGCAAGAAACAACAGCAGCCGCACGGCCATGGTTTGTGCAATCCCAAGTTCCGCACGATGGTCGACCATAACGCGCCCTAAGAGCGGTGTGCCGTCAGCCTGTCGCACCACGACCAGCAACTCAGTTAATGGATACGCACGAGTGATCGCCTGCCACCAAGACTGCCCACTCAGCAAATCATGCGATACAACGCGATACGACCGCCCCTGTCCACGTAACAATTTCTGTGCCGCGGCGCGCTGTTCGGACGACAAGGCTTGTGTGGCACCACTATTCCATACTCGACTGTAAGACGCGTCGAATAAACTCACTGATGCCACACCTGTGATACCGGTCATGGCGGTACCCAAACGCTTTATTTTTTCTGAGGTTTGATCTAACCCTGCTGTCGTTTCAGCATTCGATTCCGCTAACGCTTGGTCAGGCATTTGACTATAGCGAATCACCAGCTGTTGCATTTCACCGGCTACGCGGCTCGACATTTCTGCCAGGCTATTTTTTTGCAGACGATAGTAACCGCCAGCCGTCAACGCAGTGACGATCAAAAAAATACCCAGCAGTCCGGCAATCACGAAGCGTCGATTCAAACTTCGTTTTTTCGCCTCTGCGGTGCTGTAAAGGGAATAATCATTCATGGTTTGGGTAGTAAACCGCAAAGCTTTGCGGTCTTGGCGCAATTTTATGCGGTATCCGCCTAAGAATAAAGCATTCCTGTGCGTTTGCATGAATTGGCATTAGATACCGGTTATTTGTCTTGTATTCGGCTTAGGGCCGCCACGTTAAAATAACCAAGAACAACTAAACGATATTAGTCTGGATTGGCAACACCCTTGCGCCAAAGATTAATCGATAGTATTGCCCAACCCGCTAACAACAATACGCCACCAACAGGTGTCACAGCGCCTAACCAGCGTATATTGGTAAGTGCAAGCGCATACAAGGAACCGCTGAATACAATCACACCAGCCACCAAGCAAAAAACCACTGGAATAGTTACCCATGCCCGCGATTGAAACATTACGACCACACCAAGCAGCAGGAGCGCGAGCGCATGGTAGAACTGATAGCGGTTCGCGAGCTCAAACGTCGACACACGATTGTTTTCGCTCAATAACGCCGCCAGCGCGTGTGCACCAAAAGCACCCAAAGCCACACCGGACAACGCCAATACGGCGCCGATGAGAAGCACAGTCCGTGAAAAATCCATAGGTCTAGTAGATGCTGGACCTAAATCGGACAAGTCACACCCGTACCACCAATTCCACAATAGCCATTTGGATTCTTGGCTAGGTACTGCTGATGGTAGTCTTCAGCGTAGTAAAACTCAGCCGCCGGTTGTATTTCGGTTGTAATTTGTTCGGTCTTACCAGCCTTAGTCAATGCCGCTTGGTATCTGGCACGCACCTGCTCAGCGGTGGCTTGTTGCGCGTCTGAGCTTGTGTATAAACCCGATCGATACTGCGTACCGCGATCATTCCCTTGCCGCATACCTTGTGTGGGGTCGTGTGACTCAAAGAAGACACTCAGCAACTGTGCATACGAGGTCTTCGCTGGGTCAAATACCACCATAACCGTTTCATTGTGACCCGTTAAACCCGAACACACCTCTTCGTAGGTCGGGTTTGGCGTAATTCCGGCCATGTAGCCTACCGCTGTAGTAACCACACCAGGCTGCTGCCAGAGCTTGCGCTCAGCGCCCCAAAAACACCCGAGACCAAAGTAGGCGATCTCCAGCGCCTCATCATTATCGGTAAATGGTGGCTTTAATGGTTGACCATTCACAAAGTGTTTATTAGTGAACACCATCGGTGTATCGCGGCCTGGAAGCGCCTTGTCAGGCGTTGGGAGTGATAATTTGTCAGCTAACACGGTCTGTATACCTGCGATGAGATTGTTTTGACGTTGCAGATAATATCATTCAACGGTAATTCAATCCTCACTTCAAAAAAACGTACTAACACAGAGTTAAAACCAACTGAAACAACACGCCATGCAAAAACTAAGCTCGCTATTGATTACCGTGTCCGGACTGCTGTTCTTCATCTCAGCCACTCAGGCACAAACGGAACCCACGCCGAATACGCCACAGACTGCCCTCTTTGCCGGTGGTTGTTTCTGGTGCATCGAAGCCGATTTTGAAAAACTAGACGGCGTAATAGAAGTTGTATCAGGTTATACCGGAGGCAGTGCTAAAACGGCAAACTACAAGGCCGTCAGCCGCACCGAAACCGGACACTACGAGGCGGTGGAAGTACGCTACGATGCACAAAAAGTCAGTTATGCCGAACTGGTTGAATACTTCTGGCGCCATATTGACCCAACGGATGCCCAAGGGCAATTCTGTGACAAAGGCAGTTCATATCGATCAGCTATCTTTTACGCCGACGACGCACAACGCGTTACAGCAATGAACTCGTTACGTCAATTGCAGGCCTCCAAGCCATTTAAAGCAGACATAGTGACTCCTATTCTGCCCGCGAAGCCATTCTACCTGGCTGAAAAATACCACCAGGACTATTACAAGAAAAACCCGCTTCGCTACCGCTACTATCGTAATGGCTGCGGGCGAGATCGACGCACTGCTGAATTATGGGGAGAAAATGATTAAAGAACACACATAGAGCGTCGTTGCTTCGGTAAGAAGATCTCACCCTTAAAACATCAGTTTTTCAACATTAACCTTTACTTCACCATCTGCCATAATGCAGGTTTCGGGAGACACGAATAACTTAAACTATTGATCCGTTGGGGTTGGGAAATGTGGAAAGGACCAAGAACAAGCGATTCCGCTTTGTTGAAGGGAGTGCAATTAATCGCAGTTATCGTGCTGTTTATTTTTACACGGAGCGTGTCGGCATTGCCCTTAGGCATTGATGTTAAGATCGCTCCAGCGAAGTCGATAATAACAAAAGCCGACAGTATTCAGCTTACCGTCACATATCGCAATGTCTCACAAACCACAATCAAGTTGCTGACTCGGGGCACCGCGCTGGAAGGGCGAGTAGTCGAAGATTTATTTAATATTACGAATCAATCTGGACTCGTTGCTTATGACGGTCCACTCGTGAAGCGTCTACCCATCAAGGATAACGAGTTTGTTTACATTGCTCCAGATGAAGAACTCTCCGCTACCGTCTCGCTTGACGACATATACTCTTTCAGTGAAACAGGCGACTACACAATTCGCTATCAAGGCGCAGGTCATAACAAACTCACAAACGACACCGCCGTCATAATAAACGTGTTGGATGCTCGACCAACAACAAAACAAACACCCTCTTTCCAATCGTGCAACACAACCGAGCAACAACGCAGCAATTCAGCACTCTCGGTCGCGGAGTCATACGCCAATCGTGCGCGCAGCGACATGCGTGCTACACCAATTAGCCTACGCTCAAGTGCTCGGCGTTACCGTGAGTGGTTTGGTAGTTATTCTGAGCAAAGGTGGAACAAGGTTGACCAAAATATCGCTCGAATAGCAAGCACACTAAACAATCGAACAATCACATTCGACTGTGCCTGTTCGGCCAATGTGGATCGCGGCAATACCATAGCGTATGTCTATCGAAGCCAGCCCTATCGAATCCATTTGTGTCCGATTTTCTGGCAAATCCCTGGCACTGGCGTCGACTCAAAAGCTGGCACCATCATTCACGAAGTCAGTCATTTCGGGGTTGTTGCCAATACCGATGACCATACCTATGGGCTCAGTGCTACTCGAAACCTTGCAAACTCATCGCCAGACCGAGCTGTTGCAAATGCAGAAAGTTATCAGTATTTTGCTGAAAACCCGCGCAACCTGTCGATGCCAACGGGGCCGAGCGTACCGACAACCCCTAGTGACCCTAATCCTGGAGGTGATCCCAACGATCCGGGAAATAACCCGCCTCCTGTAGAGCCGGTGTTCGAACCTGATTACAGCTATTTGCCCAGCATCATTGACGCGGTGCTCACAGACGATGCCTCCGCACCTCCCCCTTATGTTCTGCCAGACAAACCATATCCTCACATTCCTAGTGATTTCAACGGGCAATTCGCAATCGTTGTTGAAGGCGAAGCTGGCAATCCGCTACTCGATGAAAAGAAGTACATACACACACAGGAGAATTCCAATTTAACCAAGATTTCGGTCTCGCACAACGGAGTCCACTTTCTTATTGAGGGCGGTGAGGCAACTGGGGAAGCTTTTAGTGAACTTGAATCGTTGTCTATCGAAATATCTGCCGCCAACGGTCATTCATTAGTGCGTGGCTACTATTCACTAATAGCAGATTTATATCACCATGAGCACCCATACATCCGAATTATGGTGAATAACACCCGGTGTGAACAGTCAGAGGGTAGTTTAAGGGTATACGACTACCGTAGTAGTGGTTTTGACCTTCAAAGGCTTTTAGCCGACCTGTCGTTCATTTGTGAGGGTTCGCAATCAAAATTTCGTATGGCCATTGATATTGATTCTACGCGAGATCCAGTACAAGTTGATTATTCAGGAATACCAACGACCCCGCCGTCTCCAGATATGGATGAACTCACCTTTTCTGACGCAAAAGTTCATATCGAACGCACAACTACCGACGGATTGGAAAAATTAGAGTTTTCCATCGGAGACTATATGATTGATGCTCATCATGAACTTTTATCTCATGGGATTAAGGTATACGCAGTGAATGCCGATGAGAGCTGGTCCATGACGTT
>JAUHZM010000193.1 GCA_030426005.1 Gammaproteobacteria bacterium | reverse complement strand
ATAATCAAGGTGGCGGCCAGAAATAAAGGCATTGCCATTAGCAGGTTGCCGGTGGTGATTTGCATGCCAGACATGGTTTGCACCTTGACCAGCTGTCGTGTGATGACAGAGGTAGCGGAACTCACGAGCGTGGCGAACAGGGTCAGCATCACGCCGCTAAGAGAAGCCTGTTCGACATTCAAGCCAGCAGAAAAAACTAAGTACAGGCCACCAAGGCCTAACAATAAGCCAAGCACGCGAGCTGGCGTGAGTCGTGTTTCAGGTTCCACCAGAGCAGAAATCGCACCGGTCATGAGTGGCGACAAACCGAACAAAACGGCAATCCAGCCCGATGGAATGAGTTGCGCAGCGGCGTAGAACAGGGTCATGGACAAAAACGTGGTAACGCCCCCGACCAAATAAATCACCATGGCCTGACGATGCAGTGGAAGACCTTGGCGCAATACGGTGACGACTAGACCACAAAATACCACACCAATCAGCATGCGAAGCAGGGCGCTGGTGAGCGGTGCATCGACCGAACTCCATTGGATGGCCAGCGGTGTGGTGCTCCAGATCAGTATGACACTTAGAACGGCGATCGTGGTACTTAGTCTATTCATGACGTTTTCTTCCAGGCTGAGTCGCATCACGTCGGGCAAAAAAAAACCGCACCCGATGTGGAATGCGGTTTATGAAACAATAAATGATCTACTTCAAAACACGCTTCCAGAGGCACGCACACTAATCCACACCGGTGTACAGAGTGCACGGCGAACAAGCGTTGAGGTGACTGTCATGATTTGAAATAGCATACGACTAGTGTGGGCTCTGCATTCCGTAGTGTCAATCACTTTTGGCTCGCAAAGCCCATCGCATTTAATCAGTCAAAAATTGCTGCATACGTTCTATCTGCTCCAGCAATAGACGCTTGGCAGACTCCGCGTCGGCTAGCTGCTTTTTGGCTTTGGCGATCACAGCTTCTGGTGCTTTATCCACAAAGGCTGAATTACTGAGGCGGCCCTCGACGCCGGCAATGTCACGCTCAGCCTTCTCGAGATCTTTGTTCAGACGCTTGATCTCTGCAGCGGCGTCAATAAATGCGCCTAACGGAATCAGAACACGCATGTCACCGACCAGCGCGGTGGCCGATTCGGGTGCGGATTCGCCTTGTGGTAGTATGTTGATTGACTCAAAGCGGCCGAATTTAATCAGGTAACCCTGGTTGCGCTGCAGATAATCTGCGGCAGCCTGGTCGGCACCTTCGAGCAAAATCGGTAAGGCTTTACTGGGGCTGATATTCATCTCGCCGCGCACATTGCGCACACCAGTGATGACAGCTTGCACCCAGTGCATCTCATCGAGTGCAGCTTGGTCGATCTTGCTGACATCGGCGACTGGGAAGGCGCAATCCATGATCGTATCGCCTTCGCAGGCGGCCAGTGTTTTCACCTGTTGCCAGATTTCCTCACTGATAAACGGCATGATTGGATGCAGTAATCGCAAGGTGGTTTCCAGTACTCGCACCAAGGTGCGGCGTGTACCACGTAATTGTTCCGCTGAGGCAGCGTCGTCATTTAATACAGTTTTAGTCAGTTCGACATACCAACTGCAGTATTCGTCCCACACAAAGCTGTAGAGCGATTGTGCTACCTGATCGAATCGATAGCTCTCAAGTTTGGCGGTGACATCTTGCTCCACCTGTTGCAGGCGCGAGATAATCCAGCGATCTGCCAAGCTCAACTCGTAGTCCCCACCAGATTGGCCGCAATCGTGGTCGCTGGTGTTCATTAACACGTAACGCGATGCATTCCAAAGCTTGTTGCAGAAGTTGCGATACCCCTCAACACGCGCCAGATCAAATCGAATATCGCGGCCCAATGTGGCTTGGCTGGCAAAGGTAAAACGCAGTGCATCAGTGCCGTACGCGGCAATGCCGTCTGGGAATTGTTTGCGCGTGGCCTTTTCAATTTTGGCCGCCATTTTCGGCTGCATCAAACCTTGGGTACGCTTGGTGACTAGGGCTTCCAACTCAATACCGTCGATAAGATCGATAGGGTCCAACACATTCCCCTTGGATTTGGACATTTTCTGGCCTTCTTGATCCCGCACAAGTCCGTGGATGTACACCTCTTTGAATGGGACTTTGCCGGTGAATTTGAGCCCAAACATGACCATGCGGGCGACCCAGAAGAAGATGATGTCGAACCCGGTTACCAACACATTGGTTGGGTAGTACTTGTCTAATTCAGGGGTTTTGTCCGGCCAGCCGAGCGTTGAGAACGGCCATAAGGCAGACGAGAACCAAGTGTCGAGTACGTCGGAGTCCTGTCGCAACTCAGCGTCCGGTCCAGCTTGTTGCTGCGCTTCTTCAAGTGATGCGGCAACGTAGATATTGTCGTCCTGGTCGTACCAAGCCGGCACGCGATGACCCCACCAGATTTGGCGTGAAATACACCAGTCTTCAATGTTGCGCATCCATTCGAAGTAGGTGTTTTGCCAATTCTCCGGCACAAATTTGATATCACCATCTTCGACCACTTTGATCGCTTCTTTGGCCAGCGGCTCAACGCGCACGTACCATTGGTCGGTCAGGTAGGGTTCAATAACACTGCCGGAACGGTCGCCACGCGGTACCATCAACTTGTGATCATCAATACGCTCGAGCAACCCGGCGGCTTCAAAGTCAGCCACGATCTGCTTTCTGGCGACGTAGCGATCCAAGCCGTGGTACGGCGAATCAGGTAGGTCAATCGCGGCATTTTTATCGAGAATGTTGATGATCTCCAGATCATGCCGTTTACCAACGTCGTAGTCGTTAAAGTCGTGTGCTGGTGTGATCTTAACGCAGCCAGAACCAAATTCCGGATCCACGTAGTCGTCGGCAATTACCGGGATTTGACGTGACGTTAAGGGCAGGTCAATGGTTTTACCAATCAAGTGCTGATAACGCTCATCGTCCGGATGTACGGCCACGGCGGTGTCGCCGAGCATTGTCTCAGGTCGAGTAGTGGCAACGATCAAATACTGATCGGGCGCGTCGCTTAATGGGTAACGCAAATGCCATAGGTGGCCATTCTCCTCTGCGGATTCGACTTCAAGATCTGACACGGCGGTATGCAGTACCGGGTCCCAATTTACCAGGCGCTTGCCACGGTAGATCAAATCTTCTTGGTAAAGTTTGATAAAGACTTCCTGCACGGCGGCCGAGAGACCGTCGTCCATGGTAAATCGTTCGCGACTCCAGTCAATGGCGGCGCCCATCCGGCGTAGTTGCTTGGTGATTGTGCCGCCGGATTCGGCTTTCCATTCCCAGACTTTTTCAATGAACTTCTCGCGCCCAAGATCGTGTCGACTGATGCCGTCGGCGGCCAGTCGGCGCTCGACCACCATTTGTGTTGCAATACCGGCATGGTCGGTACCAACTTGCCACAAAGTTTGGTCCCCCTTCATGCGGTGATAGCGCGTCAGCAAATCCATGATGGTGTCCTGGAATGCGTGCCCCATATGTAAGCTGCCGGTCACATTCGGCGGTGGAATCATAATGCAGTAGGCATTGTCGGCTTCGCGCGCCGCAAAATTATTGTTTGATTCCCAGCGTTGATAGATCGCCTGTTCAATTTTGCTTGGCTGATATTGATTGTCGAGCGCGTTGGTCATGATGTTAAGTCTGATTAAATGGATTGCGTGAGATCAAACGCATGATTATACGGTTTTGCGCGACTGGAATCAGTAGCAAATGGGGCCGTAAATTGGTGGCAAGATCGAGGTGTGAGTCTAGTTTTAAAGCCTACAGTTCGATGTCGTGTGTTTTAAGTTCGAAACCTTCGGATTTGTAGCGCTTGTAGCGTGCGCGCGCGGCGGCTTTGGATTGATCGTCTGAGTCGACAATCTCCGCAATGCGCGCGAAGTGATGGTTGAATAGCGGCACCGTACTGCCAATATTAATCAGTACATCGTAATTACGTTCGAGCACATTCGGTGTGACGTCATTATGCACGCCGTATTGCACTTTCGATAAGGGTGCCGGGTCGCTGATTGGGTCGTGTGCCACAAAACTGGAGTCTGAAAAGGACCATAACAGCTGGTCCAGTTCTGACGATTCCTGTGGTGAGTCCGTGATAATCAAGGCACGTTGGTCCAGCCGCTGAAGCTTATTAGCTAAGCGGCTGGCCAACTTAAATTTCGCTTGATTCACGCGATTTGAAATCAGATAAAAATCCACCTGTTTCATACGGCGTTAACCTCAGCTTAACAGCGGTCAATGAGGTATTGCGTTAGGATCGGCACGGCGCGACCAGTCGCACGTTTGCCGGCGCTGCCGCCCCAAGCTGTGCCTGCGATGTCCAGATGCGCCCAGCGAAACTTCTCAGTGAAGTACGATAGAAAGCAGGCGGCGGTAATGGTGCCCGCGCTTGGGCCACCAATATTGGCCAGATCAGCAAACTCACTTTTGAGTTGTTTTTTGTACGTCTCTTTAATGGGGAGCTGCCAGGCATGGTCCAGACTCTTTTCACCGGCCGCGAGCAGGTTGTCGATCACTTCCTGATCGTTACCCATCACACCGCTGGTTTGATGCCCCAGCGCCACAATCACCGCGCCAGTTAAGGTTGCAATGTCGATTACAGAAGCTGGCTTATACCGTTCGGCGTAGGTCAGCGCATCACACAGGATCAAGCGACCTTCCGCATCGGTATTCAGAATCTCAATGGTTTGTCCGGACATCGATGTGACTACGTCTCCAGGTTTATTGGCTTGGCCGTCGGGCAGGTTTTCTGAGCTTGGGACAATGCCGACCACGTTGATTGGCAATTCCAGTTCCGCTGCGGCAAGTACCGCGCCGAACACGCTGGCCGCACCACACATATCGTATTTCATCTCGTCCATTTTGGCGGACGGTTTAATAGAGATACCACCGGCATCGAAGGTCAGCCCTTTACCGACTAGAACGTGTGGTGCGTCTTTGGCTTTCTTGGCACCGCGGTGTTCCATAATAATCAGCTTGGCTGGTTCACGACTGCCTTTACTGACCGAAAGCAAGGAGCCCATGCCCAGCTCCTGCATTTGTTTTTCCGACAGGACTTTGACTTTGAGTTCGTGTGAGCGACCAAGTTTTTTGGCCTGGCTGGCGAGAAAACTCGGTGTGCAAACGTTGCCCGGCATATTGCCGAGGTCGCGTGCCAACGTCTTGCCGTTGTGAATTGCGAGCCCGACTGCGGCAGCTTGTTTTGCGGCGGCCAGCTGTTTGCGATCATCACACCACAATGTGAGCTTAAACTCCGCCGTGGCTTTGGGCGCGCGCACTGCTTTGGGTTGCGGAACGTATTGATACTCCTGGTCACCAAACGCCTCTACGAGCTGGCGGCTAACCGTTTCTATGTCGCTTTTGGCGACCAGAGCCTGTAAATCGCAGGTTACCGATTCAGCTTTTAACGCTTTCACTTTACTCGCGAGACCGCTCAGGATTTCTCGAATGGTTTCCGTGTTGAGGCTTTTTTCATTACCAACACCCAGTGCGACTAGATGGCCAGCCTGCAGTCCAGCTGGAACGCTGATGCTGGTGACTTCCCCTTGGTCGGCTGAGAATTGGCCACTGGTTTGTAGACGATCCAGTGCGCCGTCGGTGGTCGTGTTGATCTCTGCCTGTTGCGACGCAATCTTTTTCAATGGTTTAAGCGCGACCACTAGGCAGTCGGTCTTCTGTTGTAAGTTTTTCGCTGCTTTTATCTGAATTTTCACGTCAGTTCCTTATTTAAATGTTTAGTCTTTCGCCAATTAATTTGCTTTGCTTGTTACAATACGGCGCTGATAATAATTATAGCCTGAAAAACCCCATTCTGAGAGTCCTCCGCTTCGCGCTTTTAACATGATAATTAATAAAGCTTTTATTACCGAAGTATTGCGCACGGCCTTGGCGGTTACGTTTGTCATTATCAGTATCTTTCTGGTGATGCGGGTTATGGGGTTTCTAAGTCAGGCAGCGGAAGGCATCATTCCGGTTGGTGGCGTTCTAAGTCTCGTGGTCTTAAAAATGGTGTCGTATCTCGACGTCATGCTACCGCTGATGTTTTACATCGCGCTTATTATGGTGTTGAACCGATGGTATGCCGATCAAGAAATGGCTGTGCTCGCCAGCGC
>JAUHZM010000192.1 GCA_030426005.1 Gammaproteobacteria bacterium | reverse complement strand
GGTCGACTGAAGTGGTATCGTCAGAGACCTCAAGGCTGCCAGAAGCCACATATTCTAAGCCAACATAAGTAAAACTTGGTGTGTCTGCACGTGCACTAAGACTAAGAGACAGGGCGCTGATCAGAAAAACGGACAGGAGTAGGTGTTTCATGGTTCGGTTTTGGTCTGGTTTAGATTCGGTAATGATACGCGAAATTTTAGCCCGATCAGAATTAAAGTTATTTATACTTCGCGCTTGTTATCAACGCTGCCTATTGTACCGTGAAGTTAAGCGAATCTCAGTCGCAGAGAGTGGAGTCTGTGGAAGTCAGTGATGCCACTGCAAGTAAGTATATTGTTATCGAAGGTCCCATTGGCGTGGGAAAATCGAGTTTGTGTCGCAAGCTTGCGACCACCTTTAACTCCCCATTGTTGTTGGAGAAGCCAGCCGAAAATCCGTTTTTAGCGCGGTTTTATAAGTCGCCCAAACGATATGCTTTGCCGACACAGTTATTCTTTTTGTTTCAGCGCGTGCGCCAACTGTCTAATCTCAAGCAGGAAGATATGTTCTCCCCGGGGCGGATTGCTGACTTCATGTTGGACAAAGATCCAATTTTTGCGCAAATGACTCTGGATGACGACGAGTTTCGTCTTTATCAGCAAGTGTTTCACAATTTGGCGATTGATCAGCCGGAGCCGGATTTGATGGTGTACTTGCAGGCGCCAGTCAATGTGTTGCAGGAGCGGATTCGCAAACGCGGCATTAAGTATGAGCAAGACATTGACGCCAATTACTTGCAGCGTCTGAGTGATGCGTATACGACTTATTTTCACCGCTACTCAAAAACACCCTTGCTTATCGTGAATGCAGCCGATATAAATCCTATAGAGAACGAGGCGCATTATGCGGCACTATTGCAACACATAGACCGAATTGATGCGGGGAAGCACTTCTTTAATCCGTTAGTGCCTTAAAGTCAGGTAGTACACGGAATCACCTGCGTGCCATTGCTGATTGCACGGTGCGCGACACCACGATTACACACCCTGAAAGAGGAGAGTTTGATGGCTGTAACTGTCACCACCATGCGAAAGATGAAGGAAGCTGGGGATAAAATTACCTGGCTCACTGCGTACGATTATAGCTTTGCGGCATTGATCGATAACGCGGGAATCGACGCTATTCTGGTCGGCGATTCGCTGGGTATGGTGATGCAGGGGCATGCTACCCCTGTGCCGGTCACGATTGAGCAAGCGGCATACCATACCGAATGCGTTGCGCGTGGCGTGAATAATTGCATGATCGTTGGTGATCTGCCATTCGGAAGTTATCAGGTCAGCAAAGAACAAGCGTATGAGAATGCTGTCAAGCTGATGCAGGCTGGCGCGCACACAATAAAACTGGAAGGTGGTGAGTTGCAGGTTGAAACGATTAACTTTCTGGCTGAGCGCGGGATTGCCGTGTGTGCGCACATTGGTTTGACACCGCAGTCAGTGCATCAGCTGGGCGGTTTCAAGGTGCAAGGTCGTGGTGATGCGGCACAGCAACTGCTGGACGATGCATTGCGAGTCCAAGAAGCTGGTGCTTTCGCGGTGGTGCTAGAGGCCGTGCCAGCAGCTTTG
Source organism: Gammaproteobacteria bacterium (assembly GCA_030426005.1). Taxonomy (GTDB): domain Bacteria; phylum Pseudomonadota; class Gammaproteobacteria; order Arenicellales; family Arenicellaceae; genus Arenicella. The sequence goes on along the minus strand of JAUHZM010000192.1, from coordinate 4,559 downwards.
GCCGCGCAAATCACAGAGCAGCTGTCCATTCCGACCATTGGTATCGGTGCAGGCGTTGACTGTGATGGACAAGTTTTGGTGCTGCAAGATATGATCGGCATTTATCCGCATAAAAGTCCGAAATTCTGTAAAAATTTTATGACGGGAAACCAATCGGTTGCAGATGCGGTATCGCAATATATCGCAGAAGTGAAAGCGGGGACTTTCCCAGCCGAAGAGCATAGTTTCAAGTAAGTAGTATCGCGGACCTAGGTCCGCATTGCCGGGAGCCGCAGTTGAATAAAGTACAAAGGGTGTCGTCGTTGCGTGCAGCTGTGTCTGCCGCACGGAAAGATAAAAAGATCATTGGGTTTGTGCCCACAATGGGGAATTTGCACGAAGGGCATCTCGAGTTAGTACGCCAAGCGAAACAGCGTGCCGAGTTTGTGGTGGTGAGTATTTTCGTTAACCCGACTCAATTTGGTGCGCATGAAGATCTAGATAATTACCCGTCTACGCCAGAAGAAGACGCAAGGTGTTTGGCTGAGTTGGGGACGGATTTACTGTTTTTACCCGAAAAAGAGACCATGTATCCGGGTGAGTTAGCAGACCAAACAGTGGTCTACGTGCCTAAAATTGGCGATTTGTATTGCGGTCAGGATCGTCCAGAGCATTTCTATGGTGTGACTACGGTAGTTAGCCGCTTGTTCAACATGGTGCAACCCGACGTCGTGGTATTCGGTAAGAAAGACTATCAGCAATTAGCGATTATTCGTCGCATGGTGGCAGACCTGGCTTACCCGATTCAAATAGTCGGTGTGGACACTGTGAGGGCCGAGGATGGTTTGGCATTGTCGTCTCGCAATGGGTACTTGAGCGAAACCGAGCGCGCTAAGGCACCAGCGTTACAACAGGCCTTGCAATCCATGGCTGCGACGCTACAGGCACAAGGTTCGGTGGCCTCCAAAAAAGCGCTCAAGCAACTCGAAGATGAAACTAAGAAGGGCTTGGCCGCGAACGGCTGGACACCACAATACATCACGGTATGTCGGCAAGATGATTTACAGCCCGCTAAACGTGGCGATCAGGAGCTGGTTATCCTGGCCGCTGCCCAACTTGGCAAAGCGAGACTGATCGATAATCTGGAAGTGTCTTTGTCTGAGCAAGACTAATTCGATCGAACTCTAGGCGCGCTGAATATCTTGGTCTTTAAAACCGAGTAAATAGAGAATGCCATCCAATCCATGAGTTGACATGGACTGCTTGGCCGATTCACGTACAAGTGGTTTCGCACGGAACGCGATTCCAAGCCCAGCCTCAGCGAGCATTAACAGGTCATTGGCCCCGTCGCCAACCGCGATGGTTTGTTGCGGATCCAGACCTTCCTCTGCAGCGATTTGTTTGAGCAGGTGTGCTTTACGCTCAGCATTCACCACTGGGTGGATAACTCGGCCAGTCAGCTTGCCGTCGACGATCTCCAAGGTGTTGGCATACACATGGTCGATCCCGAGTTCTCGTTGCAGGTAGTGACCAAAGTAATTAAACCCGCCAGACAAAATCGCGGTCTTGTAGCCATAGGCATGGAGGTTTTTGATCAGCGTGCGAGCGCCTTCCATAAGTGGTAAGTTCGCGGCGATGTCTTCGAGTACCGTCTCGCTTAGACCTTCGAGTAAGGCCATGCGGCGCGTGAAGCTCTCGGTAAAATCGAGTTTACCTTGCATGGCTAATTCAGTGATTTCAGCAACTTGATCGCCAACACCGGCTCGCTTTGCTAGCTCGTCGATAACCTCAGCTTCGATCAAGGTTGAATCCATGTCAAAGCAAACTAGGCGTCGGTTGCGACGAAATGCATCGTCGCGTTGAATGGCGATGTCGATGTCTAACTCAGACGCGATTTTCAAAAAACTGGCGCGCATGGCTGCCGAGTTTTTTGGTGAGCCTTGAACGGAGAACTCGATGCAGGACTTAACGTCATTGCTGATCGGTCGATTCAACGGTACACGACCACTCAGACGTACGATGTCATGAATATTCAGGCCTTGCTCTGCGGTGACCTGGGTTACCCGTGCGATTTCCTCGGCCGAGACTTCACGGGTTAAGAGTGTCAATGTATAGCGCTCTGCGCCTTGTTGCCCAACCCATTTGTCATAGGCTTCGGGGCTGATATTGCGAATTTTAATTTTTAAGCCGAGCCGTTTGGCATGTTTTTTTAGCTCTGACCTAGTTTGCTCGACATCTTGATCATCTGGCAACTGTAGCATCATACCTTGCGACACTTGATCGTGAATGACCGACTGGCCAATGTCCAAAATGCGAACATCAACTTCGCTGATTACAGAATAGAAGTCGGATGACAGGCCGATGCGGTCATCCCCGGAGATGTTTAACAGTATGATGTTGGCCACGTGTCGTATGCAGATAGATCGGTATTTCAGCGTGTCGTGGAGTGTACATCAAAGCATGTAGGCTGATAATCTTTGATGCTTAAAACTTGGCAATCTGTGTTTACTGAAACCTCCTGCGCGGGATTTTCACGTATAATCTCGTTTGCAATTTGAAGAGCGGGTAGAAGCCCAACAACTTATGACAAAAAAAACTAAGGTCGGCGTAGTCGGTGTCGGGTACCTCGGTCAAATTCACGCGAAAATTTATCACCAGATGGACAATGTCGATCTGGTCATGTTGGCCGACACCAATTTAGAGACTGTCACTGCGCTCGGTGAGCAATACGGTTGCGCCGTGACCACTAATTATCTGGAGATGATCGACAAGGTCGATGCAGTGAGTATCGTGGTGCCGACATCGCTGCACTACGATGTAGCCCAGCCATTTCTGGAAGCCGGTATTGCCACGCTCATGGAGAAGCCTATCGCGGCGACGGTGGACGAAGCCCGAAAACTCGTCGATTTGGCAGCACAAAACGAAGCGCCATTTTTGATTGGTCATTTGGAGCGATACAACCCTGCGATGCGTGAAGTCGTTAACCAGGTTGCCGAGCCAAAGTATATTGAAGTACACCGTTTGGGTACCTTTGTGGAACGTGCCACGGACGTGGACGTCATCACAGACTTAATGATCCATGACCTTGATTTGGTCTTATCGTTGGTGGATGAAGAGCCGTGCGATGTACAGGCCATCGGCGCGTCGGTCATTACCGAGCATGTTGACCTAGCTAATGTGCGCTTAACGTTCCCAGGTGGTGCGGTGGCCAACATCACTGCTAGCCGTGTCTCCAATAAGCGGTTCCGACGCTTTCGAGTCTTTGGGCCGGAGGGCTACTACGGCATTAATTTGATGGATCAAGAGCTGGATATTGTCACCAAAGGTGAAACGCCTGCTGAAGGTCGTTTTCCTGGGCTGGAAGTAGACCATATTAAGTTTGAAACCGAGCAACCATTACAAGTGGAGCTGGCACACTTTGTCGAGGTCGCGCAAGGTCTCGCCATGCCGATGGTCACCGGCCTTCAGGGGTTGCGCGCCTTGCAATTAGCAGAGCAAATCCAGTCGATCATGCGAGACTCAGTGTCGAATGCCTAGGCGTGCCTTCATTTTTCTGAGCTTGGGTCTGCTTAGCCTGTTAGGACTCGGTCAGACGGTTATTGCACGCCAGGCGCAGTGCCAAATTGACAATGCCGATTTGAGAGCGATGCCGATTGTGCAGGTCTCGATTGGTTTGCCGGACGGATCCCAACATTTGCTAGACGCACGTCTGGCTGACAATAATGCGACGCGCGCTGCCGGATTCCAGCGTGTTTGTGCGGCAACTATTGCGGATACGCCTATTTTATTTGTCTTTCCTCGCGCCTTTAAACCGCAGTTTCATATGCACAATGTGGTTGCGCCAATCGACATCGCGTTTATCCAGGAATCGGGTGCAATTGAAAGTATTCAGTCGATGCAGCCGTATGTATTGGGCTCAAGGAATAAGCCGCTGTATGGCCCAGCGAAACCAGTGATTGCTGCGCTGGAAGCGCGACCCGGTTTCTTCTCAGACTTACCAGTAACAGTCGGTGCCGTGATTGAATGGCAGGAGAAAACAGACTGAGTCGAGTAGTAGCGGTTTGAGCCTGTGTCGAAAAAGCCTATGTTAGATTATTTAGATTGGTCTTCAGAGATCGCGACTGAAGACGTTTTTGCGTCGAATGATGCGTACAGCTACCCAACGTTGTTGGCCGATGGTTCGGGGCGTTTATTGTATGTCGCCACGCTGAAGGAGGAACAGAGTCGATCTGCGTTGATGTTATTCGACGGTGAGCATCATCAATGCTTGACCCCTGCGCCATTCAATTTACGCACTCGTGTGAATGAATATGGTGGCAAGCCTTATTGGGTGCAGGGTTGCGAGATCATTTTCAGTCACAATGATGACCAGTGTCTTTACCAGATATCTTTGCCCGAGGGTAATGACTGGGGCGCATCGTTGCCAAGTGCGCCTCAGCGCGTCTCACCAAAATCATCGACACATCCCTACATGTATACGGATGTTCACAGGGTGCAAAATGGTGGCCTGTTAGCCATCGTTGAGCAGGCCACCTCGGAGGACGGTGCCGATAACCGTATGTTCATCGGACTGATTAGCT
>JAUHZM010000191.1 GCA_030426005.1 Gammaproteobacteria bacterium | reverse complement strand
CTGCTGTACTTCATCCATGTCTTTCAGAGCGGCTTGTACAGATGCCGGACAATAACGATACGTGACAATATTCAGCTCTGGCTCGCTAATCAACTCAAAGTCCTGATGCTTGCTTATCATCTCGGCAAAAGCTTTAGCCTTATCTATCCCCTGATCGATCAGAATCTGATAACCCTCACGCGCAATAATTTTTAAACCGGAATGCACCAGCATGGCCATACCTGGGCGACTACCCTCCATCGAGTATTGTCCGAGATCCTTCGAACCCGCACGGAGTATGTATTCAGCATGGTGTTCGACAGCACCGAGTGCCTGCGGATCTTTAAACACCACCATCCCCGCGCCCATTGGGACATACAATTGCTTATGGGCATCAATCGTGACCGAATCGGCCAGCTCAATACCCTTCAGGACTGGTTTATAGGTATCCGACATCAATGTGGGGCCGCCCCAAGCCGCGTCCACATGGAAATGAGCGCCGACATCCGCCGCAATCGCCGCCATCTCCGTCAAAGGATCCACCTGCCCCGTCTCCGTCGCACCGGCAATGCCAACGATCGACACAATCCCAACCTGCTCTGACTTCAGTCGCGCACAAGTGGCACGCAATGCATCTAGGTCTATTTTTGAGCGTGCATCCGTGGGCACTGAAATGACGTTATTACGGCCAATACCCAGCACGTCGGCCGCTTTGCTCAAGGAGTAGTGGCCCCGCTCAGAGACCACGATTGCCAACTTACGATACCCGGCATGCGCCATGGCATTTGCGATACCTTCTCGAGCCAGGCCCTGAAACTCACCGTCAGGGCGGAACATTTGATTACGTGCCACCCAAAGTGCGGTGATATTGGCAGTTGTACCACCAGAACAAAACGAGCCCAGAGCACGCCGACTGTTGTGTAAGTTATCGGCGTAAAAATCCGCACCACGCTCATACACCAGGCCATGCAACATACCTAAAACCTGACGTTCTAAGGGTGTGAAGGCTTTCGAAGTCTCGATCTTTACCAGATTCTGGTTCAACGCCACCATGATACGTGACAGTGGCAGCATAAAATAAGGCAACGGTGTGGCCATATGACCAATAAAGCCTGGCGCGGCGGTATGGACCGACTGCGCCACCAGCTTGTCCAGCACGAACTCCGTGTAGTCCGACACAAACTGCGGCACTTCAGGGATTTCGCTGTTGGAAAAATCAGCTTCGATAGCTTTTAAGGACCGTTCACGTGCCACGATTCGATCCGTCAGAAAGCCCATCAAATTATCGGAGATTTCTTTATCAATCGCCCCCAGCGTGCTGTTCGGCGCTTCTGGTACCGTAAAAATACGATACAGGTTCTCTAGGCTCGCGGTTGCCAGCGCGTGCGAGTCCGTCGAATCGATTTTTACTGAGGTATGTTTCACGTCAGATAAGACCTAGCGGATAATGTACCCAGCAACATCGCTGGGAAAGTGGACGTCGATCGTGGAATAGTCGACCAGCACGCCATTATATAAGCAAGCAATCACAGGCATAAACACCAGACGGTCAAGAAATTAGTCGACTCAAGTCTCGATCTGCCCCAGATTAGCATCCAGCACTGCGCCGTTGATTACCGGATTTTGCGCTGCGAACCAGATTGTTTCGGCAATCTCTGCCGGCTGTGCCAAACGGCGATGGGCAATTCCCGACGTAATCTGCGCCAATACTTCCGGGTGTGCACCTAGGTGTTCACTCAGCATCTCGGTTTCTGTAAAACCTGGGCATATTGCCGCCGTGTGGATCATAGTACCAGCCAGATCCTGACAGGTGGCGCGCATTTGTCCGATTACGGCATGCTTCGAGACCACGTAAGCGTGCGTATTAGCGACCGCTTTGCGACCCAAGGTACTGCTGATGTAGATGATCGACGAATCGGCAGGCATCTGTGGTATCAACAGACGATTGAGCTCTGTTGGTGCCACCACGTTCAGCTCCAACACACGCCGTAAGGTTACCGAAGTCAGAGTCTGCGCCATTTCCTTGGTCATAACAGCGGCGTTGTGGACCAGACACACACGTTGCGGTGTACCAACCAGGGACTGCAGCGCCTCACCATGCTCCTGCGACCAGGTTGGCGAAGTGAGGTCCACGGCAATATTGGTAACGCCCGCCACATCGCAAGATGAGCGTGATAGGTTAATCACGTCCCACCCTTCTTGCGCAAAGCGGGCGGCGGTTGCGTGACCGATACCTTTACTCGCTCCTGTAATGACCAAAACCTGCTTCATGCTTGCGTCTCCTGCTGATCCACCAAGCCAAGATAGGGGCGCAGAAAGTGGACCAAACCATAGATAATCGGGGTATCCAGCAGCGCGGATACCATTTTAAAAATATAATTACTCGCCATCAGCGCCAACACTGCCGCCCAACTCATTTCTCCGGCGAGCAGAACGGCGCCAAATGTAACCATAATAACGGTGATTGAGTCGACCGCCTGACTGATCAAGGTGCTGCCATTGTTACGCAGCCACAAATGCTTGCCCTTGGTCTTTTGCTTGATCCAGTGAAAAAGCGCGACATCAACATATTGGGCAAGAATGTATGCCACCATGGACGCCAGCACCGCACCGGCGGTATTGGCGTAAATCAATGAGAACAATTCCACATTACCTTGCACGGCCGTGCCATTCGGCAAGCCGACTTCACCAGCCAGTGGCAATGTTTGCCAAGGCGGTTGAATACTGGGGTCAACGGCCGGCAAGGCATTGCTAAGCCACATTATTCCGAGGATAAAAACGTTCAGCACCAGGCCGACGGTCACCATAAAATTGGCGCGCGCACGCCCATACAGCTCAGAGATCAAGTCGGTGCATAAAAAGGTCAATGGGTACGCCAAGACACCAACGGCCAGCTGCATTGGACCAACTTGCACAAACCGCGTGATACCAATCACATTCAACAAGGTCATGGCACACAGAAAAAAACCGGCCAGCAACAGAAACACGCGTTCGCGGCGCTCCTGCAGTTTGGAATCACTCATTGCCAACTGTTGCATTTAACGTCTCCAGCGGGCAATGCCCCATTGATCTGGCCCCGAAGAAACGCGCACTTCAAAGGCATGAATTTTAAGCTTATCCAAATGCCCTGTATCCTCGGTGAGTTGTTCGAGAAAATAGTTCGCCAACTCCTCGATGGTGATATTTTTAACCGGCATCAAGATGGTATCGGTCTTTAACAAGGGCTGCGTGCGACCATCGTGCGTGATGTGATAAAAATCCTCGTCTTCGCTGATCTGCAAATACGGAGATTGTTTTGCAATCAAGGTGTACTCATCGTACTTGGCACACAGGTCCTTCAGGATGCGCTTATAAATGGCGTAATCGAAGCACAATCCGTTTTCGTCGATTTCACCAGTAATTTCAACCCCGAGTCGCCAATTATGGCCATGCAAACGCTCTCGGTCAGTGGCTGAAAAAATGGTGAAGTGCGCGGCGGAAAAGTGCAGGTACTGCTTACAAATTTCTATAGAGGTCAGTCGTGGCATAACAACAGAGGTCGTCGTTTTTGTTGCGGCTCAGTAAGCAGATGGTTTGCACCTGAACCAAAAATTGTGTTCCAATAGCGAGCGGTCACCCAATCTACACCAAAGCAAGATTGAACAACAGTTTTTGTTGGCATCGGCAGTGTTTAAAAACCTTGTGATCACGCGTTGAACGAGGCGACTTTAAAATTTGCGGCCCTCGAACTGAGAGAATTTTGTTACTCGAACACTAACTAAGTAACTCTTTCCCCATGTCCGATCGGTTGCAACTCTAACACCGACTTTTTAACGGAGATTCAACTTATGAAGCACACGCTAAGCACGTTTTTACTGCTAATAACCACATCATTATTCATGGCGACTGCCCACGCCGAAAAAGTAAACTTCGACTTACTGGCCGCCAGCCCGGTTGGAAGCTGGCAAGTCCGCGAGGATATCGTAACGGACTCAAAAGGACGTCAAACCGGCACCACAATTCGCACGTCGATGCTCGGCTCAGAAGAGCGTAATGGTGAGACACACTATTGGATTGAGATCGGTATCGACTCATTTAAAATCAATAAAAAGGGGAAACGTAAGGCGGATGGCGACCGTGCCATCATCAAGTCATTAATCCCTAAATCCACCATGGTTGGCGATCCCGCTAATGTATTAAGCAATCTACGCGGCTTTGGCGTTGAGACCATCATGCAAAGCGGCAATGAAAAACCGATGCGCATGGGCAATAGCCAAAACATGATGTCCGGCATGATGGCAGCATTCAACACTGAGATTCAGTACGACTTTACCGATCAAGGCACCGAAACAATCACCGTGCCTGCTGGCGAATTCTCGACCCGCAAGATCAACGGCCAGGGGTCTGTCAGCATGAAGGTGGTATTCAAAAAGATCAACGTTGAAAGTGACAGCACCATGTGGCTGTCATCTAAAGTACCTTTCGGTACCGTAAAAACCGAGGGCACATCTACCACCAATGGTAAGCAAGACAGCTTCAGCTCCGCTCTGCTCGAATATGGTATGAGTGGTGCGAAGAGCGAAAGCACCGGCGAACCAGAAGACATGCCGGAGATGCCTAATCTCGGCGAGTTGTTTGGCGGATAACCCAGCCTAACAAAACAACGACTGGGGCTGAACCGAGAAATGGTTCGGCCCTTTTTGTGTGTAAGGCAAGAAAACGATTACGGTTGCCGCTGCAGTATTGAGAACTTAACGACAATGGTAGTGTCGATGGTTTCAAATGGCGCGTCGTCCATCGACACTTGCAAGCGAACCCGGTCTTGGTACCAACCTTCTACTCGCCGGAATTGCCCAGTCGCATCGCTCTGCCAATCATCGAGTCGCGTAATTTCAGTCGGGCCGCAATCTAAGTATGTGCCATACACCGCCTGATACGGCTGCGTATTACTGGTATCGCGCATTTCCAAACGGCCACAGTCGAGCGGCTTCTTCGATGCAGCCCCGCTCTTCTTCACAAGCCACGAGGTCGCGTTATTGGCCCCTTCCACTAGCGGGCCTTTAGTGAACCGACGCACCGAACTAATCTGCAAATCACCTTGTTGTGATCGAATATCGGCGGCGGCAAAAAAACTCAGGTCATTCGGCTTGCTGTAGCTCAACGAGACGCCCGCCGCAGCAGAGTCGCCAGGAATATAGCGATGCACACCTTGGTTTGGGCCATCTTCGAAGCTGATCTCAAGATAATCCTGATCCGCTGTGCCATTGCCACTTTTTTGATCTGGCGGTTCCGGTGAGCAGGCAGACAAAAACCCGGCCATGAGGCCTGAAAATGCTAATTTACTGATTGTTTTATAGTTCATACGACTAATATTAGGGATGGCATTATCACGATGCAATTGAATAAAAATTAATCGTTACCATGTAGTTAAAAACTCGATGCCACGCCATTCTCCACAACGTCGCGTGAAACAAATCCTCACAATCCGGACGCCCCATGCAAAGTAAGACTTATACGGTTCTATTCAAACTCGCGACGTATCTGAGCAAATACAAAGGCACACTGATCGCCGCTGGGATCGCTCTACTATTCACCGCAGGTGTAACGCTGGCGATGGGACAAGGCGTTCGCTTACTCATTGACGATGGCTTTGTTGCGGGCTCACCAGAAAAATTAAACCAGGCGGCATTGTTTATTATTGGAGTAGCCGTATTGATGTCGATCGGTACCTACATCCGCTTTTATCTGGTGTCTTGGCTAGGTGAGCGTGTGTCTGCCGACATACGACAATCGGTGTTTGATCATTTGCTGACCTTACACCCGAGCTATTACGAAGAAAATCGCAGTGGCGAGATCATGTCTCGCTTGACTACCGACACCACCCTGCTGGAGACGGTCATCGGCTCATCTGCGTCTATGGCACTCCGATCTTCGCTCACCTTTGTTGGTGGCATGATTCTGATGCTGGTAACCAATCTTAAATTGAGCTTATTCGTGCTGGCCGGTGTGCCGGTGGTGCTGTTGCCGATCATGTTATTTGGGCGACGCGTACGCAATCTCTCGCGGCAAAGCCAAGATTCAATCGCCGACGTTGGCAGTTACGCAGGTGAAATCATTCAGCAAATAAAAACTGTTCAAAGTTATACCCAGGAGGCTAACGAGCAAGCCGCCTTTGGCAAGCACGTCGAGGCCGCTTTCAGTGCCGCCAAG